>NZ_BSEF01000009.1:0-188211 GCF_027925545.1 Sphingobium sp. BS19 | reverse complement strand
CTACCCCAAGATCAGCGCATCAGCAGGGTCTGCGCTGCGCTATCCCGAGGGCTCCACGCAGCCCCTGCTTTCCTCAACGTGTGACATTTCTATATGGCAGAAATTGTGACTTCTCTAAATGGCAGGAACACAAAGGTCTGGCATTGGCATAAACGAATAACGCGAATTATTATATTTCATAAACAGCCTTCGCGGGCGTCATAATCGCGCTTGGGAAACATATGTGCAAGTTTGCGGTGTTGTCCTTATGAACAGGGTATCGATGGGGCACGACTATTACGCCTTCATAAGCTACAGCCACAGCGATGAGGCGATCGCCAAATGGCTTCACAGGAAGCTGGAAACATATCGCTTCCCATCAAGGCTAGTTGGCAAGGTGACCGGCTTCGGCCAGTTGCCCCGCAATTTGGTTCCGATTTTTCGCGACAGGGAAGAGCTGTCCGCCGGATCATCCCTGCCTGAAAAGGTGCAACGGGCGCTAGCTGCTTCGCATGCGCTGCTTGTCATCTGTTCGCCGGATGCAGCCGCCTCCGCCTGGGTCAACCGGGAGATCAAGGAATTCAGAGCGCTGCACCCCGAACGGCCGATCCTGCTCGCGCTGGTCGACGGATCGCCCGAAACGGCCTTTCCCCCTGCGATTGCGCCGGGCGAGGCATTTGCCCCCTATGAACCGCTCGCATCGGATCTGAGGCCGGAGGGAGACGGCCGGCGCCTCGGCCTGCTCAAATTATTGGCGGGACTGGTGGACATTCCACTGGGCGATCTGGTGCAGCGCGACGCGCAACGCAAAATGCGCCGCGTGACGACTGTCACGATAGTTGCGCTGCTGGCTGTGGCAATATTATCGACGTTAACGATCATGGCAGTTCAGGCCCGCTATGAGGCGGAGCGTCAACGGGCCTCGGCGGAAGGTTTGATAGAATTCATGCTTACCGATTTGCGTGAACGGCTGGAAGGTGTCGGCAGGCTGGACATATTGTCGGCAGTCAACAGCCGCGCGCTTGACCATTACCGGCGACAGGATCTCGACCGGCTGCCAGTATCCTCGCTGGAACGGCGTGCGCGCATCCTGCTGGCTATGGGCGAGGATGACGAACAACGCGGCGATTTCGTCCGCGCGCTTGCCCAGTTCGAGGAAGCGGCGCGCACCACCGGACGATTGCTGGAACAGGATCGTGATGATCCTGAGCGCATTTACGCCCACGCCCAGAGTGAATTCTGGTTTGGCCTCATCGCCTGGCGCACCCAGCGGGTCACGGCGGCTCAAAAGGCGTTCGAGCGTTATGAGCAACTGGCGAACCAGCTCGTCGAACAGGAACCCGCAAAGCCTGACTGGCTGATGGAGGCGGGCTATGCGGCGAGCAATCTTGACACTTTATTGCTCCGCGATCGTGGAGACGCGCACGCCGCCGAGAAACGGTTCCGCGCCTCGCTGATCCGGTTCGAGAAAGCGCTGGCCATGAAGCCGGAGGACGACAGCGTAAAATGGGACATCGCCGATTCCCATGGATGGATCGCCGACGCCTATCGCGCCCAGCGGCGCTATGCCGATGCTCTGGTCGAGCGACAGCGGCAGGCCGATATTCTCCAAGACCTGATCGTAAAATATCCCCGCAATGTTCAATATAGGCGCGGGTGGCTCAGCAATGACATGGGCACGGCCTTGGTCGAACTGGACTCGGGCGCCACCATCGAAGCGGAGAAGCGCTTGCGGGAAACCTATCGCCGGGCAAACGAGCTGGCGGCGATGGACCGGGCCAATGACAATCTGAAAAAGCAGCAGATAGCGACCGGCCTGTTTCTGGCAAAGGCGATCCTGCGCAACGCTCCGTCCCTGCCGCCTCCCGCGCGCCGGGAATGCAGCCGCCTGCTAGCGGACTGCACTTCTGCCACAGCGCGTGGCGACGCGGAGATCGGACAGTTTTGCGAACTTCTCACCGCTCGGTTGGAGCGGCGCAAGCCGAGCATCCAGTTGGCCGATATCGCGGTAAAAGGACAGTTTTCTCCACGGTGGGGCATCGATTTTTCGGCCGAATTCAGCGATGACAATATTAGTGGGGGAAAAAAATGAACGCACAGGCAACCACTCACACCGAACGGAGGTTATAATGTCGAGCCAGATTCTTCCTATTGCTCCATCCGACAAAGACGAGTCGTCATCTAGAAAGCAGATCATCATGATCCTGCAAAATATCGACCCGCTTAACCCCGTCGCCCGATTCGTCCCGGAACGCTGCGACAGGGACGGATGGGGACCGTTCGATATCAATACCGCTACGGTTACCGCCGGACAGGCGGAAGAAGTCAGCGTCCGTGTCGTGATCCTGCAGGATAATCTGGTCTTCATGACCGGCGAAGAGGATGTGACTGCGGGATGCGCGACTTCGCAGAAATATTTGCGGCGCGTTTCTCATCCCTCTTCCGAACCGGCACGGGATCTCGAATTCCTTATCGCCCCCCTTGGTTCCAACGATCGGGAGCTGCAGTTCAATCTGGGACTGATCGCTTTCGGAGAAAAAACCGATAGCGACGGGAAGCCTATCCGCTGGCGCCTGCCTTTCATCCTCGACCCCAAAATTCGCAATATGAGTTAATTGTGGGAATGCATTCGCTTGATCCGGGTATCGCTTCGTCAGCGAGTGGTCTGTGAGCATCGGACAACGGCGATCCTTGCTGCTGCCGATAATCGCATATGCACGGGCAGGCGCGCTGGATCATGCCTGGCGCCTTTTTCAGCAGGCTGGGCTCGATCGCCAAGACGACGATCCGCGCGCGCTCAGCCTCAAGGGGCGGTTGCTTAAGGATTTTGCGCTGCGTTCCGCCGGTGAAGAGAGGTTGCGCTTCTATCGTGAAGCAGCGGCGGCCTATCAACACGCCGCTGAAATCGGGCAGGCGAGCTACCCGCTCATCAATGCGGCAACCCTTTCGATGCTGGCCGGAAATGAAAGCAAGGCCGGCATGCTGGCGACCCTGGCAATCGACAGGATCAAGGCCAATCCCGATGAGCCGGAGACGCCCTACTATCATGCCGCCACCATCGCCGAAGCACTCCTGTTGCTGCGGAGGGAGCCGGAAGCCCGCGCGACGCTGAGGGATGCAATCGCGCTTGCACCCAGAGCGTGGGAAGATCACGCATCGACCCTCCGCCAGTTCGCCCTGATTCTGGGAACGCAACAGGCGTCGAGCGAATGGCTCGATGCGCTGCGGCCGCCGCGTTCGCTGCATTTCAGCGGTCATATGTCATTCAGCGCGGAAGCGACGGATGACGCGCTTCTGGCGCAAATCGCCGGGATGATCGCGGAAGAGAATATTGGCTTCGGATTTGGGGCGCTTGCTGCCGGAGCAGATATCATCATCGCGGAGGCTTTGCTGGAAGCGGGTGCCGAAGTTCATGCGATATTGCCCGGAGGGGTCGAGGCGTTCGCGGCGCGTTCGGTCGATCCGTTCGGTTCGGCATGGCGCAAGCGCTTTGACGTTGTGCTGGAACGGGCCGAAATGATCCGCCCAGTGCGTCCGCTGGATAGTCTGCCGGACGAGGCGGTGATCGACACCGCTGCCATCATAGCGATGGGTCTGGCTATCAGACACGCACAAGGGCTGGAGAGCGAAGCGATTCAGTGTCTGGTGGTCGATCCCGACCAGCCGCACACGGCGTTAGGCGCATCGACGACACGGGCTGCCGATGCCTGGAACCGGGCGGGGATGCGCCAGCGATTGATCACGGCCTCACGGCAAAACATCCTTGTGGACCATCATCACGCAGAGCCGGAGGAAAAAGCGCAACGCGCTTTCGCTATGCTGGCCATTGGATCGCGCGAAGCCACCGGCGATGCCCTACCGTCCGAAAGCGAACTGGCGAGCCTTCACGAAGCGGTCGCCGGTCTGCATCCGGCAATGCCGCCATTCTGGTCGGGCAAATATCTCATACTGACGTTTCAGCACCCGCAGGATGCTATGGATGCTGGAGCGAAGCTGAGCCGGGAAGGCTGGGCCGTCGGAGGAGATTTTTGCGTCGGCCTGCCAATCTTCGACCCTTTTACCGGGAAGCAGCGCTTGCCTGCGCACTCGATTGCCGCCTGCTGCGGCGCGTGCGCGTCCTCGATGGACGGTGGTTTTCAGGCCACGGAAGATCTCGCCGCGACGCTCATCCTCCAGTCGCCCGGCAACTGCATCGCTGAGCTGGTCGGCGAATTCGCACCCGCCAATGGCGAATTCCCGATCCCGCTATTCTCCTTGCGTCCCCACCTATAGGATCATTTCTTCCAGCCGGTCGGGCGCGACGATGACCAGACCGTCGCCGTCGCGGCGGATCAATCCGCGGCGGTAGAGAGCATTGACGGTGCGCGACACGGTTTCCCTTGTGGTTGCGACCTGCAACGCCAGTTCGGAAAGCACGGGCGTAGGGCGGATTGTCATATCGCCATTTTCCCGCGCGCGCTGGAGGAGTTCTGCATGAATGCGCCCAACCGCGCTGAGCGCCGTACGCTCGTACATCCGGCGGGTCGTCTTGCGAAGACGATGAAGCAGCATACGGGAAAGCGCGAGACCGATACATCCGAACTGCTCGGCCAGCATGGCGAGTTCACCGGCATCTATGACCAGCGCAGTGACATCGCCGGCGGCAATGACATCGGCGTCCTGCGGTGTTCGGTCCGCTTCTTCGAGGGCTCCAAAAAGCTCGCCCTGATGATATTCGTGCAGTAAGATCACCTGGCCGTCGACAGAATAAAAGAGCGCCTTGGCAAAGCCCGACACGATAAGATAGGCGAGACCGACAACGTCCCCCTGCCGCAGGATCACGCTGCGCGAACGGAAGTTGTTCAGCCTCCCCGCGCGCGCGACCATTGCCGCGATTTCGTCCGAACAGGCAAAGGCGCTCGCTACCGCGGCGATTGCCGTTTCGTCGGTTCTGGAGGAAAGCGTCTTCATGCGGGGGACAGGCATAGCCGTCCTACCGTCAAGTGCAACGGAGCAGCGGTCCTGATCATCCCGAAATTCATGGATGAAGCCATCCTGTACAGATATCGCTTTCAGTGCTCTATCCTGTCCGGTCATAGTCCGGAATGCACTAATCGTTCATTCCCGGACGTGGTTGACGCAGTAAACAGCTCCCCCGCGCGCAACGGAGGAGCTATACATTACCGCATGCTTCAACAGTGCGAAGAGGCTTTCTCCAGAAAGCGCTCATCCGTGATCGAGATGCCTGGCGAGGTTACAACCGCGAAAAATACGGTCTGCCCCGTCACGATTTCGACCTTGTCCGGCTGAGCCTTGCCGTCGGCGATCATGACGATCGTCCCGTCGCCCAGCTTTGCCCGCCATTTCCGGACGTCAGCCTCGCATTTGCATGCCGGATCGACGACCTTGACGACACCGCCAATGCCGCTGCCATAGGCGTCTTTCCAGCTATATTCGCCGGGATGTCCAAAGGCGTGGCTATAGCCGCATTCATTGGTCAGGCGGCCACTGTCGAAAAACTCGTGATCGCCGGCGATGACGAAGGGCGGGACATCGGCGCTGACGCAGTTCCACAGAACCAAATCGCCGACATCGATCGTCAGTTCCTTGTTGTCGGGCGCATATTGCGCGCTGCGTCCCTTGATGAAGACATTATGCTGCTTCATCTCGCCAGCCTTATCGCCGTCCTTGACGACAATCATATAGGGCCGGTCGTCATTGAGCGCGGCTGTGCCCGCAGGCAGGATGTGATAGGGATATTTCCCCGGCCGCATGAACCGCTGGGCATAGCAATCCGTGCGGCGGATGGCGCGGCTGTCGAAGATATTCTGGTTCATGTTCATGATGAAATTCCTTTCCTGTCAGGCCGAAATATCGGCGGTGAGGACCAGTTCATCCTCGGCGCCATTGTGCGCGACCGAGGCGGCGATGGCGTCGATGACGATATCGACTTGGGGATCGACGGCGCTTTGCGCAGGCAGCACTGGGAAGAGCTGGGGTTGATCGTAGATCGGGATTTTGATCCCGCTTACGAAGGGCGTCAGTATCGGCCCCAGAAAACCGGTCAGACCTGCTATGCCGATTGCCAGCAATATCGCGTTGACCGCCAGCGCCAGAAACGGCCCGATGAACGGGATGGCCAGCAGGATCGGCGTGACCGCCAACCCGATTGCCGCCAGCAGCGCTGCTGTGGTTGCGCCGAATTGCAGGTTGGGGATGCCGACGATTACCGCTTGCACCTTCCAGACGCCGCCAACGAGACTGATGTCGAGCCGGAAATCGGCATCGGCCTTGATGAAATCGGCAAAATGCACCGGAATGCTGATCGTCGGCCAGTCGATGCAGATCTTCGGCGTGCAGACCCTGCCGACACAGGGTATGTTGATACACACCTGCGGCAGGCAAAAGTCCGGCAATATCGTGCTCAGGTCGATGCCAAAGCTGAAATTAATATCCCAATCGACCCGCAAATCGTCGATCCGGATGATGTCTGGTGGAATGAGGTCGACATCGCCGTTGGTCAGGCTTGCGCTGACCGCATAGCTGGCGACGAACGGCCCCAGGCTGCCCGAACCGCTGTCCGATTGTACGGGAATGAGGCTGATCGCCGTGTCCAGCAATGTGTTGGCACCCGCTTCATCGAGCGCCGCAATAATCTCTGCCATGATATATCTCCTTGCCCGCAGCGCTCAAAGAGTGCCGCGCATCTTGATCTGATCGTCCTCGATTAGCGGGCCGACCGTGGGAACGAGCTGGAACGCGCCTGCGCGCAAGGCCCGCAGCGGCAGACGGATTTCCGCCAGTACCGCCTGCAGGATCATGAAGAGCAGGCATTCAAGGAAGGATTCGAGGTCGGTGGGCTTGATATCGACAATCTCGACCTGATCGACCGCGAATGCGATCGCATCCTCTCCGTTCGACGCCATCACATGCTCCAGATGGCCGACCAGGAAAACTTGCAGCTTGAAACAGGTCAGCTCCGCGATCGGATGGGTATCACGCGGCTTGTCCGGATTGTCGCCATGCGTCGGGCTGTTCGGCCGCGGCGGCTTGGGATCGATCCGGATCTTGCGGCAATCAATGCAGAGTTCCGCATCCAGTCTGCCGCTGAACTGGCCCGGCCCCAAGACCAGTTCCGGCGGCAACGGATCGGTCTGCTTGAATAAGTCGATACGGGGAACGCCAAGGCGTATCCGCCAGTTGATGCCGCCCGGAATGCCCGGAAAGGGGATTCCGGGCATCGCCGTTTCCGCAACGGTGGTGACCGGTACGAAGCTGGGCGATCCATAAACCAGATAGCGCGGACGATCCGTGCAAAAAGCGGTGATGAGGTCGTTCAGCGCCGTTTCGTGAACGCTGGCGAAAACGGCTTCTGCTTCTGTGAGACTCATGATGATTCTCCTTTCATGGGTGAGAAATGCGCCAGACGGGATGGTCGGAGAGTCCCCGCTCACCCCGCCTGGCTTGCCGTCGTCCTAGTCAGCCGGAGTGAGGGCGAAGGCTCGCAGGGAGACCTGTGCCGGGTCGGCTGCGCGCGGCGCATCAAACTGGCTAAGGCGGCCATAGCCGTCGGTCGCCAGCGCATAGACGTGCAGGGCCTCGCCGAAAGCAGCGCGGATGCAAGGGGCTTGCCCGGCCGGCAGGGCCTCGGTGAACAATGTCGCGACGGGCAGAGTCTTGCTGAACTGATCGTCCGCTCGCACGAAGCCGTTTGCGGATGCCGCATCGACATGCCCCACCGCGCTTGCCGAAGGCAGAAGCGTGGCGACGCGGCCGACGTCGAAGTCGAAGCTGGCATAGTTTCCGGGCTGGCTGGCGCGGAAGGCGATTGTGACCGCCGCACCGGGCTCATATTCCAGGAAACCGCAGGGCGTGTCATTTGCGCCCGGTGCCACCGTCACCGGCAATATGGTTCCGAAGCATTGGCGATTGTCGACATGCAGCACCAGACGATAAGCGACTGCATGGCCGGCGCCGTCGAGCAACAGTCGATCGTGCACGGCGGGCTGTGTGACGTAGGTGCCTTCGGTGAGCGGTGCCGGATCGACGATCTGGTTGATGCCGACGCCTTCCGCGGTGAGATCGACTCTGGTCATTACCCCGGCAACCTTGCGGAACAGCTCCAGCTTCAGTTCATATTTTCCCGGAGCCAGCCCTTCGGTATTCAGATAGGCGCTGGCGAGGTCGAACCCTTCGTCGAGGATTTCCCAATCTTCGCCACCAGCGGGCAGCACCGGGTCGATCTCGACGAAATAGCCCGTCACGCCCGGCGCGGGGCCGATTTGAAGCGATTTGTAAACGACCGGCGCGCCCGGAGGTGTCGCTTCACGGTAATGCCGCGATACAGGGGCATCGATCACTGTCCAATCAGCTTCGGACGCGCTTCCGAGCGTGCGGTAGGACCAGCGATAATGGGTGATGTTCGCAGGGACCAATCCGTCACCAAAGTCGATGCGCGGTTCGAGCGTTGCGCCGAAAGGAGACTCCTTCGTCGCATCGATCCAGCCAGACTTGACAGTTCCTGCCTTGGCGGGGTCCGCCGACGGGTCAGCCAGCGAAGGTTCGCGGTTGATCTCGCCCATGCTGACCTGACGGCCGATCGTCTTGACGACGATCTGCTTGCCAAGCACCTCCGTACCGGTGCCGCAACCTGGAACGCGCGGATCGGTGACCGTGATCTTTACCTCGGTATTGCAGGGATAGTTCCACCATATATGGCAGGGAATGGGCGGGCGATGGACCGTCGTCCATGTGCCGCCGATCGAATATTCCACCCAGAAATACAGGTCCGGCTTGTCGCCTGAGCAGGGATACCAGATGGTCGTTTCGAAATGGCCGTCATCGTCGGTCATGACCACGCGCAGTTCATCGCAGCGATAGAACCAATGGTGTAACCAAGGCCAGCGGCAAATCCACGGGCGGATGATGGTGAGATTGTCGACGAGCGCGCGGCGCACCACCGTCACCGATTCCGACAGCAGGCTGGAAAGCATGGGCTGCGAAAGCTGAGTGAAGGCAGAGGACTGACCGAAGCGGCCCGCGAGAAGAGGCGCGTCTACTGGCGGGTCCGGCTGCGGATTGAATGCAATCTTATCGCCCCGCGATCCGCTGACAATCTGCCTGACCTGAGTCTTTTGGCGCAGGCTTGCAACATCCATAGAGGCGATCCGAATATCGTTGAGCGGTCCGGGATCGGGAATCGGGATTTTCGGCTTCGGGATCGGCTGGCGCAGAATATCCAGCAAGTCGTCGCGAATACGAATGATGTCGAGATCGGGCAGGCGCCAGATGATGAACGGCAGCCGGTCGACCTCGCAAATATGAACGCGCGCATTGCAGACCGGCGCTTCGACCACCACTCCGCCCGCCGAAACGGTGCGTTTTGCGATACGTCCGCGCACTCGGCAGATGCACAGCGGCCAGTGCGGCCAGAGAATGTCCGGAATGGGCGGCAGCTCATAGACCGGGCGTTGCGGGTCAAAGCGCCATTGCGGCTCAAAGGCATCCATCTGCTCCAGCGCATGGAGCGAGGGCGACGCCTCACGCTTGCCGTCAAACGACGGGCCGATTAATAGCCGGGCGCCCTTTGCCACGCGTTCGACGGACAATTGAGCCTTGCCGTTTTCCACGGGCGCGGAGCCGAGCAGTGCGCCCGCCCGCTCGAACAGATAGGCCGTTATGGGGATCGGTTTGTCAGGTCGTCCCTCGAAATCGACCGCTATGGTGAAACTTGTGGGTTTTACGCTTTTGCTTTCCATGGCTGGATCTCCTGTTTGAGGGCATGCGCCCCCGTTTCGCGAAGCGCTTTGCGTTTGCGCGATTGGTCCATCATCGTCAGAGGCAGCGTGGACGAAGCACGCAGCTTTCCCTCGCCACAATCATGGTGTGGACGGACACAGTCTCTGACTTTCTCGTTGTGTTTTTATCGCCACCATCACGCTTGCGCGGTGGCTGATTAAAGCCGGAGCAGCGAACCCAAGGAAAACGCCGGCCTATGGACAGATCACCTGTCCACGATGCAGATAGTAAACCTATGTGAAGGGGTTGAGCGTGATGGATGTCACGCCCGATGTCATGAACAGAATCAACGGCTTATTATGGACGAAATTCCGTATTGAAATACGATAGGCCGCCCGATTTGGTCGATAAACGCCAACATATCAGCGATAGTCCGCGCTGAAATCAATATTCTGAAGTCCGTTTATCCAGTCGAGCTATTTCCCGCATTTGGATGCAGTTTTGACGGCGGATTTGAATGTCTTCGCTGACCCCGGTTTGCGCCCGGTTTAATCAGGGCCACGCAACGTTCTAGCCCTTATTCAATTAAACCCCCACCAAGCGCACGATACAGACCGATCGCATTGGACAGACTATCATGCTGGAGATCGAGCAGCGCCCCGCGTGCAGCGAAATCTCCGCGCTGCGCGTCGAGAAGCTCAAGCCGACCATCAACACCTGCACGATAGCGTAAAGCGGAAAAACGAAGGCGCGCGCCGGCGCTTGCGGCCGCCCGCCGCTGCGCCTCCATCTGTCGGTCGAAGGTAGCGCGCCCTGCAAGGCCATCGGCGACTTCGCGAAACGCGGCCTGGATCGCGCGCTCATAGCTGGCGATCGCGATCGAACTACGAACCTTTGCAAGATCGAGGTTACCGCGAAGCTGGCCGCCTTGGAAAACGGGAGCGGTTATCTGCGGGACGAACGACCACGCACGATTGCCGCCGCTGAACAGATTTTCCAGGGCGAGGCTCGAAAAGCCAAGCGCTGCCGTGAGCGACAGGCGCGGAAAAAAGGCGGCCCGCGCGGCACCGACATCGGCGTTGGCGGCAACAAGTTCATGCTCGGCCTGCCGTATATCGGGCCGATGAATGAGCAGGTCAGATGGCAGGCCAGCCGGCAAATGCGTGCGAATGCCCTGCATCCCGAGTGCGCGCGGTGCGGGCAGATCTTGCGGAAGCGGACTTCCGACCAGCAGCGTCAGCGCATTGGTCGCTTGGGCGAGCGCACGCCTGCGCCCTTCAAGATCGGCTTCTGCCTGGCTTACTTGCCCCTCAGCCTGCGCGATATCCAGGCCGCTGTTCTGCGCAGCCGCATGCATGCGGCGAGCAATTTCGAGCGAACTGCGCCAGTCCAGAAGCGTTGCTTCCGTCAGCTTTAGCTGTTCCTCTGCCAGACGTTCGTCGACATAGGCATCCGCGACCGCGCCGATGAGTGAAATCCGTGCCGCACGCCGCCCTTCATCGGTGGCCAGATAACGCTCAAAAGCGGCCTGAGACTGAGATCGCAACCGGCCGAAAAGGTCGATCTCAAAGCTGGTAAGCGCTGCCTGAGCCGTAAACTGTTCGAACTCGAAACCGGTTTGGCCTGTGCTGGTGTTGCCACCGCCTATCGCTGCACCTGCGGTTGCGGCAGGTGTTCGTTGCCTGCTGTAACCTCCAGTAGCCTCGATCGCAGGCAGCCCCACGCCGCGCTGCACACGATACTGCGCGCGCACAGCCTCGACATTGAGCGCCGCTATGCGCAGATCGCGACTTTCATTCAAAGCCAGCGCGATCAGCCGCTGAAGGCGAGGGTCGGGGAACATTTCGCGCCAGTGCAATTCCGCCGCGTTGCCTGGATCGGTTGCGTGTGCGCCCGGAAAGGTTGCGGAAACCGGCGCTACCGGGATATCCAGCCGGGGGTTCATCGAACATCCTGCAAGAAACACGGCCGACAAAAGAGATGTGGTGCGCCATCTCATGCCAGGAACTCCCCTTCGGGGGCAGGCCGTCCCTTTTGCCCCGCCCTTTGCTTCCCAAGTTTGTCTGCAAGGCTGAGAATCACGACGAAGAATACGGGCACGAAAAACACCGCAAGGACAGTCCCCGTGATCATCCCGCCAAACACGCCCGTACCGATTGCGTGCTGTGTCTCTGCGCTGGCACCGCCAGCAACCATCAGCGGGACGACGCCCAGGGTGAACGCCAGACTAGTCATCACGATGGGACGGAGCCGGACTTTTGCCGCTGTCGACGCTGCCTCTGTCAGACTCATTCCCTGCTCGCGATACTGTTTGGCAAACTCGACAATCAGGATCGCATTCTTGGCAGAAAGGCCGATGATCGTGATCATGCCAACCTTGAAGAAAATGTCGTTGGGCATTCCGCGCAGCATGACGGCCGCAATCGCGCCTATCAGTCCCAGCGGAACAACAAGCATCACGGACAGCGGTATCGACCAGCTTTCATAAAGTGCAGCCAGCACCAGAAAGACGACCAGCATCGAAAGCACGAGCAGCATCGGCGCTTCTGCACCGGCCTGTTTTTCCTGCAAGGACTGACCGGTCCATTCAATCGCAAAGCCCTTGGGGAGTTGGGCTGCAAGCCGCTCCATTTCGGCCATCGCATTGCCGCTTGAGACACCCGGCGCCGCCGTGCCAGCGATCTTCATAGAAGGATATCCATTGTAGCGTGTGAGCTGGAGCGGCGTCTGACCCCATTTCGGGGTCACCACTTCAGAAAGCGGCACCATCCCGCCCGTGTCGTTGCGGACCTGAAGTTTCAGCACATCGGACAATTGCATGCGAAACGGTGCGTCAGCCTGGATAATAACCTGCTGCATCCGTCCACGCTCAGGAAAATCATTGATATAGAACGATCCCATTGCAGCCGAGATGGTATCGCTGATGGTCGCGAACGAGACACCAAGCGCTTGTGCTTTTTGGCGGTCAATATCGAGTTCTACACTCATGCTATCGGGCAGGTTCTCGGAATAGACGCCTGTTACCGACTTGCTCTGTGCGGCGGCTGCGATCAGTTGCTGCTGCGCGGCGAGCAGCGCTGCATCTCCCTGATTGGCGCGGTCCTGCAATCGCAACGAGAAGCCGGACGAATTGCCCAGTTCCTCGATTGCCGGCGGCATCAGGCTCATGACCTGGCCCTCCGGCACATGGGCCATCGTCTTGGTCGCGGCTGCGATTTCTGCTGTTGCCGTTTCTCCATTACGGTCGCCCCAATCCTTTAGCATGGTGAAGGCCATGCCGACATTGGAGCCGGAACCGGCAAAGCCGAAACCGAGAATGGTTTCCACGTCCTTGGTGCCCGGACGTGCCATGGCATGGTCCTCGTACCGCTTGACGATGTCGAGCGTCCGCTCTGTGGTGGCATCGGCCGGAAGCTGGAAAATTGTCAGGAAATAACCCTGATCCTCTTCGGGCAGAAATGCGGTGGGCAGGCTTGTAAAGCCGATAACCATCAAGCCTACGACAAGCGCGAACCCGGCCATGGCCCTGCGTGTATGGCGCAGCAGCTTTCCAAGCCAGCTGCAGTAACGATCAACCAGCCGCGAAAACAGGTTATCGAACCCTGTGAAGAACCGGTTCTTCTGCTGATGGCCATGAACGGGCCTGAGGATCGTTGCGCACAGCGCGGGCGTGAGCGACAGCGCCAGAAAGGCAGAGCACAGGATCGAGACCGCCATGGACAGCGAGAACTGTCGATAGATTGCGCCGACAGAACCAGTCGCAAAGGCCATCGGGATGAACACGGCCGACAGGACCAGCGTAATGCCGATCACGGCACCCGTGATCTCCTTCATCGCCCTGATCGTGGCCTCTTTCGGTGACAGTCCATGCTCGACCATCAGCCGCTCGACATTTTCTACCACGACGATCGCGTCATCAACGATGATGCCAATCGCCAGTGCCATGCCGAACATCGTCAGAACATTGATCGAGAAGCCGGCGAGTAGCATCACGGTAAAGGTGCCGAGCAATGCAATCGGCGCGACGATCGCTGGAATGAAGGTGTAGCGAATATTATGAAGAAACAGGAACATCACCAGAAAGACCAGCACCATTGCTTCGACGAGCGTCGTGGCAACCTTCTCGATCGATATCTTGACGAAAGGCGCGGTATCGAATGTGACGGCTGCCTGGACACCGCGGGGCATGGCTCTCTTGAGCTCTTCCAGTCGCGCGACCACGGCCTGCTGTGTCTGCACGGCGTTCGCACCGGGAGACAACAGGATGGCAATGCCGGCGCTAGGTTTGGCGTTATTGCGTACCGAAAAACTGCTGGTCTGGGCGCCAAGTTCCACTCTGGCTACGTCACCCAGCGTGACACTCGATCCGTCAGCTTTCGCTTTCAAAATCACTGCAGCAAACTGTTCGGGCGTGCTGAGCTGACCGGTGGCCGTTAGCGGTACTGTAACCCGTTGCCCCGACACTGCAGGGGAATCGCCAAGCTTGCCTGGTGCGATCTGGATGTTCTGGGCTGCTATAGCGGCGGTGACATCGCCGATCGACAGATTGTAGGAAAGCAGTTTCATCGGATCGAACCAGATCCGCATCGCCTGCTCGGATCCGAACAACTGCGTACGACCGACTCCCGGAATCCGCTTGATTTCCGGAATGACGTTGCGCGCGGCATAGTCGCCCAATTGGACCGGGTCATGGCTTCCGTCCGGGGAAAAGAGATCCACGATCATCAGGAAGCTCGACGAGGCCGCTTCCACTGTTACGCCGGTTTGCCGCACCATTTGGGGTAGGCGCGGTTCGACAGTTTTCAGCCTGTTCTGAACGTCCACCTGCGCTAGTTCGGGGTCGGTGCCTGGCTTGAAGGTCGCCGTGATAGACGCCTCACCAGAGGTATCGACCGAAGATTCGAAATAGAGCAGGTTCTTTACACTCGACAGCTCCCGCTCGATCAGGCTGACGACATTGTCGTTCATCGACTGCGGAGTAGCGCCGGGATAGCTCGCATTGATAGTGACCGACGGCGGCGCCACGGTTGGATAGCGGGCAATCGGAAGCTGTGGGATGGCAATGAGCCCGACCAGCACGATCGCGATGGCTATCACCCAGGCAAAAATCGGGCGGTTGATGAAGAACTGAGGCATGGGTCCGACTCTTCGCGCTTAGCGAGACGTGGCGGCAGGCCGCCAGGCGATGGAATTTACCGGTACATTGGGTTGAATCTTGCTCTGCCCCTCGACAACGACCGTGTCGCCTGCCCGTAGTCCGCTCGAAATGACGTAGCGACCATCGATCACGTCGCTGGCAACCACATCGCGCGCACGAACGCGCCCCTGACTGTCGACGATATAGACTTGGGCCTTGCCTTGCATATCCCGCTGCACTGCCTGCTGTGGAACGGTGATCGCCTGCCGCACCAATGAGCGAAGCAGGCGCGCACGTACAAACATGCCTGGCAGCAGACGCTGATCGCGGTTCGGCACGAGAATGCGAACGACGGCATTTCCGGTACTGGGATCGACAGCGATACCCGAAAACAGCATTTTTCCCTTTACAGCATAGGGCTTGCCGTCAGTGGAAAGGATCTCGACCATGGCATCCTGATCAGCCGTCCCCGCCTTGATCGCTTCGCGAATGGCATCAATGCGGGCCACCGGTTGTCGGACGTCCACATAGACCTGGTCGATCTGCTGGACCCGTGCCAGCGGATTGGGGTCATTTGTCGATACAAGCGCACCCTCGGTTACCAGCGCCTCTCCGATCCGACCGCTGATCGGAGACGTGATACGTGCAAATCCCAGATCCAGCCGACGGCGCGCAAGAACCGCGCGAGCTTCTGCAACATCGGCCGCCGCCTGATCGCGCGCTACGGCAGCATCGTCATAGCTCTGACGGCTGATCGCATCTGCATCGACCAGCGGACGCAGGCGATCCGCCTGTAGCTTTGCGCGTGCGAACATTGCCTCTGCACGCCGTAGCGCCGCCGCAGAGCTGTTCGCGTCGGCCTGATAAGGCGCGGAATTGATCTGGAACAGGGGCTGCCCCGCCCGCACCTCTCCGCCTTGCTCAAACATTTGGCGCTGAACAATACCACCGACTTGCGGGCGAATTTCCGCGATCTGGTAGGCCACTACGCGGCCGGGCAACTCGTCGAACGATGCGACAGGTCCCTCCTGGACCTTCATCACCGTCACTTCGACCGCAGGAGGCAGCGGCTGCTCCTGCTGCGAGCAGCCGGCAAGCACGATCGCAAGCGCGCTGGCTGCCACAAGGACGGCTCCTTTGCGAACCTTTCCAATCATAAAGTTATTCGTCTCCGCCTGTGGAAGGCTTTCCAAAACCGATCTTCATCGGAACACTGATCTGGAAGCTCTATGGCAGCGGAGCGTCGATCTTATGTGGGCACAGTGTTGCGGTTGTGTGGAGACACGTAGCCTGTCCCGGCTAAAATCTTCTAAGGAGCAAAAGCTCCGAAGGAGGAATCACAGCATGGAACCGGACAACGCGCTCGTGCTCGTCGTCGAAGATGAAGCCGATATCGCAGAGATAATAACCGCTTATCTTGAGCGCGAGGGCTTTCGCTGGGTCCATGCCAATGATGGGGCGACTGCCATTGAATTGCACAGGGCGCTCAAGCCAGACATCGTCCTGCTGGATGTAGGGCTGCCGCGCAGCGACGGTTGGGAAGTTCTCAGTGAATTGCGCAGACGCGGCAGCACGCCCGTGATCATGGTCACGGCCCTCGACAAGGATATCGACAAGCTTCAGGCACTGCGGATCGGTGCTGACGACTATGTGGTCAAGCCGTTCAATCCGGTCGAAGTCGTTGCTCGGGTCAGGGCAGTGCTGCGGCGCTCGGCAGGCCATTCCAGTCGAGGGATACTGCGCGTCGGCGCACTTCAGCTCGATCCGGAAAGTCACTTGGCAAGCGTCGTCACCGATGGCGAGCTGGTTCATCTCAATCTCACGCTCACAGAATATCGCCTACTGGTCCACATGGCTGCTGCGCCGATGCGGGTGTTCAGTCGCGGAGAACTGGTCGACGCCTGTCTACCCGGTGGCGACGCACTCGATCGTACGGTGGACAGCCATGTCAGCAAGCTTCGCAGAAAGCTGGCCGATGCCGGGCTCGATGACATGCCGTCCGGCGTACGCGGCGTGGGTTATCGTCTGGTGGCTATTAGATGAAGCCAATCACCGGCCTTGGACGGCAAGTCGCCATTTCGATGGGCTTGGGCGCGGTCATGGGCATCCTGGCGTCCTATGTTGGCATCTATCTGTTGTATTTGACGGCCTACAATTTCTTTCCATCCCTTGTGCCCCAAAGCGAAGAAGGGGTGTCCGGTCCATCAGCTACAGAACTCATAGTTCTGGCAATCATTGCCGCGTTGGTACTCTTGATCACAGTCACGATGGCTCTGCGCCTGGCCAGCCGGATCATAGCGCCGCTAAGCTCAGTTGCGGAGGCAGCGAGACGCATAGCTGGTGGTGATCTGAGTGCCCGGGCAACAGGTGGCGATGATCTGCCGGGTGAAGCCGCGGCGCTGGTGGCAGACTTTAACAGTAGGGCCGTTCGCCTTGAACAAAGCGCCCGCGACATCGTGAACTGGAATGCCCAGATTGCCCATGAGCTGCGCACGCCTCTTACTATCCTGCGTGGTCGAATGCTTGGCGTCATCGACGGCGTGTTTGTTCCTGACGAAACGTTGTTTCGCAGGCTTCTGGAACAGGTCGACGGCTTGTCCCGACTGGTGGAGGATTTGCGCGTCGTAAGTTTGGTCGAGAGCGGGCAACTGCGTCTGGAAGGGAAGGAGGTGGATGTCGCGCGTGAGATTGCAGATTTTGCCGGGCTGGTTGAGCCAGCTCTTGTGCAGGCTGGCTTTACCCTCAGCATCAGTTTGTCCCCGGGGAAAGCGTGTTTGGATATGACGCGCATTCGCCAGGCCTTGCTTGCGCTGGTTGATAATGCGCAACGCCATGCGAACCCTTGCGAGCTTCGTATCGATGTCATCATGAACAGCGACGACGTTGCCTTGCGGGTCGTCGATCAAGGACCGGGTTTGACCGAAGCGTTTGAGAAGGACGCGTTCAAACTGTTCGCACGGGGAATCCAATCCGACGAAGAAAACACTCCCGGTTCGGGACTCGGTCTCTCCGTGGTCCAGGCAATCTCCAAAGCGCATGGGGGCTCAGTTGGCTATGGCTCAGAGGGAAAGGCCTGCTATTTTACGATGACAATTCCAAGATGGTTACCTCAATCGGTACGCTCAGACTAGCGGATGACGGCGGTCCCAATCCCCAGCGAAGCGCAAGTTGCTATAGGGTTTCACGTCCCTGACGGAAAATCGCATACCGGCACTATCTCCAAAGGGCATATCGCGGCCAGACTGAACGGATGACAGTTCATTGCGCCGTTGGCTCTCGAAGCTGGCTGTCGGGACTGTCCGACCTTTCGGACGTCAGGTGACCCAGCGGCGCGCCGCAAGCTGTGCCCGCATTCAAGAAAATCAAAAATGGTTGGGAGAGGCAAGGATGGTGAAAGCTACTTTCGGTCTGAATTACCGCTATTCAATGTCCAATGGCCTATTTAGGGAAGGTCATCGAAAGCAACCCTAGCCGTGCAAGAAGCGATCAGCGACGAAGTCATGACGCGGGAGCCATATGGATCTTTTAGTTAGGATAATGTTGGGTAGCGAACGACCGGCCGTAGGCAGATGTGATGGGAAAGCGGATAAGGTGAATGGCTCCCGCTCACGGCATCTAAGTTCCAAGATGGGTTTGTTGTCATGCGACCCTAGGAAAGGAGCCACCCACCATGGAGATTAGCTCGATCAAGCTGGATTTGGCCCAGAAGGTTTTTCAAGTTCACGGTATCCGCGCGACCGGTGAGGTCGTCATTCGCAAGGCGCTGGGCAATCGCAGATGCTGCCATTTTTCGAGAAGCTGTGCGAGGCGATCTGCGAAGCGGTCACACGTCAAACCATGCAGTTCGTGCTCATCAAGTCGCGCGAGCAGCAGGCGGCGCTGGCGCTGCATTCCGGTCAGGATCGCGAAGGCAGATTATCAGGATTTTGAGTCACAATGAATTATCGCCATTCCTTCCATGCTGGCAATAGCGCCGATGTCGTGAAGCACAGCCTGCTTATATCCCTAGTGCGGGCCTTGCAGCACAAGCAGGGCGCGCTGACTCTGATTGACACCCATGCTGGCTGCGGGCTGTACGACCTTTACGGCGATGAGGCTCAGCGCACTGGCGAGTCCACGCAGGGCGTGCTGCGGGCCTTTGACGACCCGAACCCCTTGTTGGACGACTATCGCGCCGCCGTACGGGCGGTGAATGTGGGTGGCGAACAGCACCTTTACCCCGGCTCGCCGCGGATTCTCGCCCAGCTTTTGCGCCCGCAGGATTTTCTGATCCTTAACGAAAAACATCCCGAAGATGCCTATGCCCTGCGCGGCGTGATGCGCGGCACATCCGCTGCCGTGCATCAACGCGACGCCTACGAGCTTTGGCTGGCGATGCTGCCGCCCCGCACGCCTCGCGGCGTAGTGGTGGTCGACCCGCCATATGAACAGACGGACGAACGCGCCCGTATCACAGCCACCCTCGCTGCGGCGCACCGCAAATGGGCGCATGGCGTGACGGTGATCTGGTATCCGCTGAAAGACCACGCCACGCATTCCCGGTGGAAACAGCAGTTACGCAAGCTGGGCATCCCGAAATTGCTGCGGGTGGAACATTGGCTATACGATAGCGAGCAACCCGGCATCTATAACGGCGCAGGCCTCTATATCGTCAATCCGCCCTACGCTTTTACGCAGGCACTGCCACCTCTGCTGGAAGCCTTGCGCGCGGCGTTAGCGCCCGAAGGGCATAAGGGCGAAATTATATCCGATTGGTTGAGCGACTGAAATAAACCTCATGCTAACCGCGCTTCAGGTTACAAACAAATTGGGTCACGCGGACTTTTGAAACATGGTTTCACGCCGGGTGGCTGTGCTCCAGACGATTGTGTTTCTGCGCCGTTGGCGACGGACCCGGTCGCGTGATCCTGTTCGCTCAGAATGGCAACCGTGGGCCTCGAGAAAACCCTGCGATACCATGGATAGAGTACCGCTGCTGACATGCTAAGGGTATACCATGTTTCAAGCACACGGCCGCAGCGGCACTGTCGAGATCGACGGTTTCAAATTTGATTGGCAACTCGTGAGCGAGCCTCAATTATCCTCTTCCGATGGCTGGAAGGGAATGACTGTCTCCCTACGTCAGAGAGACATGCCGCGCGAGGCCGTACTGGAATTTCCGACCCCCAAGCGCCTGTTGAAAGGACTGCCAAAAGGGCGTTTGCACATCAACGATGCGATTGCTTCGCGAGGGGTGCGGGCAGCATTATCGGCAGGATGGGATCCTGCATCGCGAGGCAAACCCACGGTTTTCATGGTTGACTCCAATGGTGACTAAGGGGGCCTAAATCGTGCATCCGCGCCATCGCAGATATACATGGAGACGGACGGCATCGTACCATTCGTCCGCTGACGCACCCGGGAAGCGGTCGGTCATACGCTGAGCCCCCCCTCTGGAGGAGCCTAATTCATTCCCACTCAATGGTGCCAGGGGGTTTCGACGTGTAATCGTAAACCACGCGGTTGATACCCTTCACTTCATTAATGATCCGGGTCGCAACGCGGCTTAGAAACACCGCGTCAAAGGGATAGATGTCCGCGGTCATGCCATCGGTGCTGGTGACGGCGCGCAGGGCGCACACGCTGTCATAGGTGCGCAAATCGCCCATCACGCCGACGGTGCGGACGGGAAGCAAGACGGCAAAAGCTTGCCAGATGGCATCGTAGAGGTTCGCGTTGCGGATTTCCTCAAGATAGATGGCATCTGCCTTGCGTAATATGTCGCAGCGTTCCTTGGTCACTTCGCCGGGGATGCGGATCGCGAGGCCGGGTCCGGGGAACGGGTGGCGACCGACGAAGACGTCCGGCAGGCCCAGTTCCTTACCCAGCACGCGCACTTCGTCTTTGAAGAGTTCGCGCAAGGGCTCGACCAGCTTCATGTTCATGCGTTCGGGCAGACCGCCGACATTGTGATGGCTCTTGATCGTGACGCTGGGGCCGCCGGTGAAGGATACGCTCTCGATGACGTCCGGATAGAGCGTGCCTTGCGCGAGGAAATCTGCGCCACCAACCTTGCGTGCTTCTTCCTCGAACAGTTCGATGAAAGCGCCGCCGATAAATTTGCGCTTCTTTTCCGGATCGGTGAGACCAGCGAGACCGCCGAGAAATCGTTCTTCTGCGTTCACATGGACCAGCTTGATGCCATAATGTTCGCGGAACAAGGTGACGACCTGTTCCGCTTCGCCCAGTCGCATCAGCCCATGGTCGACGAAGACGCAAGTCAGTTGGTCGCCGATCGCTTCATGAATGAGCACGGCAGCAACGGCAGAGTCCACGCCGCCCGAAAGTCCGCAGATAACGCGACCAGTGCCGACTTGCGCGCGAATTTCCGCGATCTTGGTTGCGCGAAACTCCGCCATGGTCCAGTCGCCAGCAAGCCCGCAGACATGGCGAACGAAATTCGCGAGCAGCTTGCCGCCGTCGGGCGTGTGGACAACCTCGGGATGGAATTGCGTGGCGTAGAAGCGTTTGGCTTCGTTCGCGGTTACGGCCAGGGGCGCGCCTTCGCTGGTTGCGACGACTTCGAACCCTTCGGCAAGGCGCGTGACCTTGTCGCCGTGGCTCATCCACACCTGATGCTTGTCGCCGGGTTGCCAAAGGCCATCGAACAGCGCGCAGGGCTTTTGCACGTTGATGAACGCGCGACCGAATTCGCCGCTGCCGCCCCCTTCTACCTTACCGCCAAGCTGCTCCATCATCGTCTGCTGACCGTAGCAGATGCCGAGGACCGGCACGCCAGCGTCGAAGATTTCCTGCGGTGCGCGCGGTGAATCGTCCCACATTACGGAAGATGGACCGCCCGACAGGATCACCCCCTTGGGCTGCATCCGGGCGAAAGCTTCGGCGGCGCTATTGAAGGGAGCGATCTCGCTGTAAACACCCGCTTCGCGAACGCGTCGCGCGATGAGCTGGGTCACCTGACTACCGAAGTCCACGATGAGAATGGAGTCCTGAAGGGGCAGCGTCATAGAATCGCCTTTGCTTGGAACCGGAGAAACGGTGGGGTTCGCGACCGGTTAGTGCCCCACCGCGTCGTTGTCCAGCAACAGGCGCCCATCGGATGAATCCCGCCGCCCCGCAAGCCATCCCAGCAGCGCCGCCCCGCCCAGTACCGCCGCCGCAATCAAAAATGCACTGCCGATGAAGGGCAAAGTCGGATCGGCACCGACCGACAGCGCATAGACGCCGCCGAAAAACAAAGGCGAGACAATACCTGCAATGCTCGCCACGCTGTTGTTGGCACCTTGAAGCTGGCCTTGTTCGCTTTCGGACACGCGCCGGGTCATGAGTGACTGGATCGTCGGCATGGCCAGTCCCCACAATGCGTTGGGCAACATCGCGGCGACAAACATCCAACCGGTCGGGGCAAGCCCCATGCATGCTATGCCGATGGCACCGAAGGCCAGGCCGATCACCATCGTTCTGCGATCTCCGATCCGTTTCACGACGGGGCCGACGAGCAATCCCTGCACGCCCATGTCCAATAAGCCGACAAGTGCAAGCAGGCTGCCGACCTGCCACGCACCCCAGCCATATCGATCCCCGGCATAGAGAACGAACACGGCAGAGAAGAGGTGGTGGGCAAAATACAGGAGGAAGTTGACGACCGCGAGGCCGGACAGCTCGCGATGGGAGCGTAGCAACGTGAGAGCACCGAAGGGATTGGCGCGTCGCCAACTGAACGCCATGCGCTTTTCGGGGGGGAGCGATTCCGGCAACACGAACACACCATAGATGAACGCCAGAGCGGACATTCCGGCGGCCACCCAAAAGGGCGCGCGTAAGGAGACTTCGCCCAATATGCCGCCCAGCAATGGTCCGGCGACAAAACCCGCGCTGAACGCTGCCCCGATCAGGCCGTAACCGCGAGCGCGATCTTCAGGTGCGGTGATGTCCGCCATATAGGCGAACACAGAGGTGAAGCTGGACGACGTTACGCCAGCCAACAGCCGTCCTACCGCCAACCACCACAAGTTCGGTGCAAGCGCCATCAGGACATAATCAAGCATCAGCCCGCAGATCGAGATCAGAATGACGGGCCGCCGACCGAAACGGTCGGACAAGGATCCGATGATAGGCGAACAGACGAACTGCATCCCTGCCCAAAGCGCGACGAACAAGCCATTCCACAGCCCGGACCCGCTGCTGGAGCCTGACAGGGTCTCGATCAATTGCGGCAGGACCGGAATGACGATGCCCATCGACATGACGTCAAGGAGGGCCGTAACCAGAATGAACGCGATGGCCGCATTACGACGGGGGAGAAGGCGACCGGACATGGGCGTCCTACTAAGGGGGATGCGAGATGAAGCCAAGCGGTCCCTTAATGTGGCAGCGTGTCTTGCGGTTAATTGCTGACCAGATCGCGGCTTAGATAGACGTTCGTCACGCTGTCACCCTGCACCGTACAGGTGAAGCGACGGGTCTCGCCTGCCTGATCGCGATAGGAACCGCGCCGCTCGACTTCGCCGTCGATGTCGTAGCCGCCATTGGTAGGCTGCGGTGTGCCGATGGAGCGGATTTCGGCATAGCCGCCACTCCGCGACGCTTCATCCCGCGCAGCAATAGCACAAGCATCGACGGCGCTATCCTGCCCTGCGATCGGGACTGCATCATTGCTGGCTATGTCGCTAAAGTCGTCATCGGGAGCATTGCGGTAACGCTCTCCGGCATACCCATTGTCTCGCACAGGTGGTGGAGGTACAGGCGGTCTGCGATAATCGGAATTTGCGTCACGCGCCGCGCGATCCTTAGACATCGAACTGGCAACCACAGCCACCGCGCCGATCAGCGCGGCCACGCCAATCGCATCGCCCAGGCCAAAGCAATCGCCACGATGGCGGCGCCAACCGTTGTCATGCCATCCGCCGCCATTTCCCCAGCCACGAGGTCGCGCCTCTGCCGCCGTTACGCTACCCGCCATAAGGGACATGGCCAGAACCGCAGCCGTCAGCCTGTAACCGGTCTTCATCTTCTTACCCTTCCGCAGCGGGAGCATGTATCGCGCGATCATAGCGCGTATCCGGCTTTCGGGAGGCTGAACGACACCCCAATCACTTGGATAGGTCAGTGATTTCCAGACCCGTGAACTGCGCGATAAAGGCGTACATATCCGAAAACTCCTCGATCACCTTGTCGGTCGGCTTGCCTGAGCCATGGCCAGCGCGGGTTTCGATGCGGATAAGATGCGGTTTGGTGCCGATGTCGGTCGCTTGCAGAGCAGCAGCATATTTGAAGCTGTGGCCCGGCACGACGCGGTCGTCAGTATCCGCCGTCGTCACCATGATCGCCGGATAGTCTTTGCCCGCCGCTACATTATGATAGGGCGAATAGCTGTAGAGCAAGCGGAAGTCGTTCTTCTTGGACGGATAGCCATAGTCATCCACCCAATAGCGGCCCGCCGTAAACCGGTCGAAGCGCAGCATGTCCATCACGCCTACGCCCGGTAGTGCCGCGGCAAACAGATCGGGCCTCTGATTTACGACTGCACCGACCAGCAAGCCACCGTTCGAACGGCCCTCAATCGCCAACTGATCCTCGCCAGTGTAGCCATTGGCCTTGAGATATTCACCCGCCGCGATGAAATCGTCGAACACATTCTGTTTGTTCGCGCCGCGTCCGGCATCGTGCCATGCCTTTCCATATTCGCCGCCGCCGCGCAGATTGGCAATGGCGAGCACCCCGCCCTGCTCAAGCCATGCCAAGCGGGTGGGTGCAAAGCCGGGCGTCATGGAAATGTTGAAGCCGCCATAGCCGTACAGCAATGTCGGTGCAGGCTTTTCCGCGGTGGCGATATCCTTGCGCCGGATGATGAACATCGGGATCTTCGTACCATCTTTCGACGGGTAGAAGATTTGCTCGGTCACGAAGTTTTCGGGATCGAAGGCCAGATCGGGCTGAGCAAAGACTTCTGTGGTGCCGGTGGCAGTATCGTAGCGATAAATGGTCGATGGCATAGTGAAGCTGGAGAAGCTGAAGAACGTCTCGGAATCTCCGCTTTTGCCCCCGAAGCCCGCTGCCGTGCCGACGCCCGGTAACGGCACGTCGCCAACGGGCTTGCCGTCCAGTTCGACCAGTTCGGCAATCGTCTTCGCATTTTCCAGATACGCTAGGATGATGCGATTACCCACCAGCGATCCGCCCGCCAGCGTATCGGTGCGTTCGGGTACGATCTCGACCGGCGCCTTCCGGGGATCGGCGGCATCCAGCGTAACGAGGCGCAAACGCGGGGCGCCCTTGTCGGTCATGAACCACAGAGTATCGCCGCGGCTGCCGATGAGGTGCCAGCCATTGTTCAACCCTTTGATCAGGGTGCGCGGCGCGACCGGCGCTTCGCGCCAACCATCGCTCAGTGCCACGAGGGTGACTTCCTGCTTGTCGTCCGTCCCGGATGCCGACGTGATGACGAGCCATTTGCCGTCGTCGGTAACTTCGCCGCTGTGGCCCAGCTTTGGGCGGTCGGGTGTCTGATATATCAACCGATCCTGCGCCTGTGGCGTGCCGACGCGGTGATAATAGATTTGCTGATTTTCGTTCAGCGACTGGAAGGCAGCGCCCTGTGCAGGTGCTGCGAAGCGGGAATAGAAGAACCCCTGCCCTTCTTCGTCCCAGCTAAGATCGGAGAATTTTACCCATTCCACGCGGTCATCCAGCGCCTTGCCAGACGCCACATCGATCAGGGCAAGCGTGCGCCAGTCGGTGCCACCATCCTGCACGGAATATAGCAAATAGCGGCCATCGGGCGACGGCTTCCATTCCGCCAGCGCAGTCGCATTGTCCTTTGACAGAGCGTTGGGGTCCAGCAACATCCGCTGCGCGCCTTTCAGACCATCGCGCACGAAAAGCGGCGACTGGTTCTGAAGGCCTGTGTTGAACGTGTAAAAGTAACGACCGCCCGCTTTGGTGGGCGTGGAGTAGCGCCCATAATCGTACAGCGTCGCCATCCGCTTTTTCAGGATATCGCGCCCCGGCAGCGTCTTGAGGTAGTCCTGCGTTACGGCGTTCTCAGCGGTCACCCATTCGCGCACGGCCGCATCCTGCCGCACGTCATTTTCCAGCCAGCGATAGGGATCGAGTACCTTTACGCCGAAATGATCCTCGACCAGATCGAGGCGACGGGTCTGCGGATAGGACAGCGTGGCTTCCTTCATGATCGTGGCAGTATCGGGCTTGTCAGCGGGGGTTTCGGCAATGGCGGGAGAAAGTGCGATCAGCACAGGCATCAGCACAGGGCAAAGGACCAGCGCGCGGCGCGCGCTTCGGAACGACATGGTGAGGCTCTCCCAAAACGAAAACAGGCCGCCAGCTTAGAAAGCCGCGGCCTGTTTGTGAAGCGCTGTATTGCCGGACTAACTGCCCGGCAACAAAGACTTATGCAGCTTCGTATTCGTCTTCGTCAGCGGTCTGGACCGGACCGGAGTCCTGACCCTTGGCATCGACGTCGCGGTCGACGAATTCGATGATGGCGATCGGGGCAGCGTCCGAAGCGCGGAAGCCAGCCTTGATCACGCGGGTGTAACCGCCGGCGCGATCCTTGTAGCGTTCGGCCAGCACGTCGAACAGCTTGACCAGTTGCGCATCGTCCAGAAGACGCGCGTGCGCCAGACGACGGTTGGACAGGCCACCCTTCTTTGCCAGCGTCACCAGCTTTTCAACATAGGGACGCAGTTCCTTGGCCTTCGGCACGGTGGTCGTGATCTGCTCATGCTTGATAAGAGCAGCGGCCATGTTACGGAACAGGGCCGTACGATGGCTGGAGGTACGTTGCAGCTTACGGCCGCCTACGCGATGACGCATGATAACTTCCTTTTCGTTCGTTCAGGGACCGTTTCAGGTATCCCAGACCAGGCAGCGACGATGGACTGCCTCTTATTAACGTCATCCCCGCGGAGGCGGGGATCCATCTCCCGACCCATCCCCAGCCGCACGGCCGGGAGATGGATTCCCGTTTTTGCGGGAATGCCGGGAGTAGTATTTAGCCGAGCAGTTCCTGCTCCAGCTTCTTGGCCATTTCTTCGATATTCTCAGGCGGCCAGCCTGGGATATCCATGCCGAGGCGCAGACCCATGGACGACAGCACTTCCTTGATTTCATTCAAGGACTTACGGCCAAAATTGGGCGTCCGCAGCA
Source organism: Sphingobium sp. BS19 (assembly GCF_027925545.1). Taxonomy (NCBI): domain Bacteria; kingdom Pseudomonadati; phylum Pseudomonadota; class Alphaproteobacteria; order Sphingomonadales; family Sphingobiaceae; genus Sphingobium; species Sphingobium sp. BS19. The sequence continues at coordinate 161,210 of NZ_BSEF01000009.1, read as the reverse complement.
TTTCGGCTTCGGTCTTCTGGACCAGATCGCCGATGTAGATGATGTTGTCGTTCTTGAGGCAGTTGGCCGAACGCACCGACAGTTCCAGCTCATCCACCTTCTTGAGAAGATAACGGTTGATCTGGTTCGTGTCGCTTTCGCCTTCCGACGATGCTGCAACAGCATGACCGCCCGACGAGGGAGCCGCCGTGGGCAGCGCGTCTTCGAAGTGAACGAACAGCTGCAACTGATCCTGAAGAATACGCGCAGCATAGGCCACGGCGTCTTCGGGGGTCACGGTGCCGTCGGTTTCGAGCGTCAGCGAGAGCTTGTCATAGTCCAGTTCCTGGCCGACGCGGGTGTTGTCCACCTTGTACGCGACCTGACGAACGGGCGAATAGAGCGCGTCGATGGGGATCAGACCGATGGGGGCATCGGCCGGACGGTTGGCAACGGCAGGGACATAGCCCTTGCCGATGTCGGCCGTCAGTTCCATGTTCAGCGTCGCGCCTTCATCCAGATGGCAGATGATGAGATCCGGGTTCATCACTTCGATGTCGCCCGAAACCGCAATATCGCCAGCCTTCACTTCGGCAGGACCGGTCGCGGAAAGCTGCAGGCGCTTGGGGCCTTCGCCTTCCATGCGCAGAGCGATCTGCTTCACATTCAGGACGATGTCGGTGACATCTTCACGAACGCCGGCGAGCGAGGAAAATTCATGCAGGACGTTTTCGATCTTGATCGAAGTGACCGCCGCGCCCTGAAGCGAGGAAAGAAGAACGCGACGCAACGCATTGCCGAGCGTCAAGCCGAAGCCGCGCTCCAAAGGTTCAGCAACGAACGTCGCCTTGCGCTTTGAATCGCCGCCGACCTTGATTTCAAGGGCGTTGGGCTTCTTCAATTCCTGCCAGTTCTTCATGTTGACAGTCATGTAATTCCCCTGGGAATGGGGCGGGGGCTGCTCCGCTGCGTCAGTGGAAAAGCCCCGGCCGAGTCAGAATTGGATGTGCGGCGCGTCCGCCGCACACCAGAACGGCAAAAGCCTTAAACGCGACGACGCTTGGAAGGGCGTACGCCGTTATGCGGGATAGGTGTAACGTCCCGGATGGAGGTGATCGTGAAACCGACCGCCTGCAATGCACGAAGCGCCGATTCACGACCCGAACCGGGGCCCTTCACTTCGACTTCGAGGGTGCGCACGCCATGTTCGGCAGCCTTGCGGCCTGCATCTTCAGCGCAAACCTGAGCCGCATAAGGGGTCGACTTGCGCGATCCCTTAAAGCCCATGGTGCCTGCCGAAGACCAAGAGATCGCGTTGCCCTGTGCGTCGGTGATCGTGATCATGGTGTTGTTGAAGCTGGCGTTCACATGCGCGACGCCGGAGGAGATATTCTTGCGCTCCCGCTTCTTTATGCGCTGGGGTTCCCGTGCCATTTTACTATCCTACTCAAAACTGGAAAATAAGTGCTCTTAAAGCCTGAACGAACAGGCGAGCGCTTACTTCTTCTTGCCGGCGATCGGCTTTGCCTTGCCCTTGCGGGTACGGGCATTGGTGTGCGTGCGCTGACCGCGAACCGGCAGGCCCTTACGATGACGCAGGCCGCGATAGCAGGCCAGGTCCATAAGACGCTTGATGTTCATTGAGGTCGTGCGACGCAGATCGCCTTCCACCTGATAGCTTGCATCAATCGCTTCGCGAATCTGCAGCACTTCGGCGTCGGAAAGATCCTGAACGCGACGCGACTGATCGATGCCCAGCTTTTCAGCGATATCGACGGCGGTCTTGCGGCCAATGCCATGAATGTAGGTAAGCGCAATAATTACGCGCTTGTTGGTCGGGATGTTGACGCCCGCTATACGTGCCATGTAAAATTTTCTCCTGCTCCACGGGGCGTGTGGCAGCGCCCCATCTCAAAGCGTCGATGTGAACCCCAAGACGCAAAAAAGACGGCCAGCGCATTTGCACTGCCGCAACCAAGCGTGTCGGGATGAGTTGCCCTTACTGAGTCGCTGTTGGACTGTCAAGGGATCGGCGGCGGAGATAGGCCCTGTTATCCGTGCGGCACGGCCCACATCCTATTATAACATATGTATGAACAAGGTGCTGAAACTCATCAAGATCGGAAACTCCACCGGCGTAATCCTGCCCAAAGAGATATTGGCGCGGTTGCATGTGGCTTTGGGGGATGAATTGTTCCTAAGCGATGCGCCGGATGGCCTGCGCCTGACCGCATCCGACCCCGATTTCGCGCAGAGCATGGCGTTGGCCGAGGAGATAATGCGCGAAGACCGTGATATTCTGCACATTCTGGCAAAATGACCGACACCCCAAGGCGCGAACGGACAGGCGGGCAAGCACGATGGCTACCCGTCGCCTTAAGGGACGCGAATTCCAACAGTCCGCGCGACTTCCTGACGCCTATGATCTGATTGTCGAAGGATTTAGGTCCATAGTCAGAATCTGCTGCGCACGCGTCACCACAATGCTCTCAAAAACACGTCTCATTGCCGCCATGATATTCGGCAAGATATTCATGTCATGACGATGATACGGTACGCGATCTTCCCTGATGACACAGCGGCGGTGCTGTGCATCTGGCGTGAGTTTATCACCAATTCCCCAGTGAATCTCGATTACCAGAACAACGATGCCGAGTTCGCCAACTTACCGGGTAAGTATGCGTCGCCGAAGGGATGCGTTCTGCTCGCGGATCGGGAAGGCGAAATTGAGGGTTGCGTCGCGATGCGCCAAGTCTCTCCCGAAATATGCGAGATGAAACGGCTATATGTTCGTCCTCAAGCTCAGGGACGTCACCTTGGTCGTGCTCTCGCTGAGCGCCTGATCGAAGAGGCCCGTGCTGTCGGTTACAACGAAATGAGGCTCGATGTGCAGGCGAAGTTCGTCCCCGCGCGCAGACTTTACGAAACACTCGGTTTTGTTGCGGCGGACCCGATCTCGTTCAATCCGGTTCCCGGCGCCTCATTTCTCGGTCTTCACCTTTAGCTGATGCGGTAACTGATCTCTGTTTCGCGCCGACAAACAGGTGTTGCCGTCAGTGTCCGCTTCTGAGCATCGAGTATGGTCGAATATATGACGGGATGTGGCCTACCTCGTCATCACCCCTCCCCATCCAAAGAAACGACCGCACGTGGCACCCGCTTGCCCTTTGTGCGGCTGGTAAGGTGGATGTGGTGGCAGCGGTCGCAGCGATAGGGGCGCAGGGGGAGATTGGCGCGGTGCGCGGCGGCTAGCGCGTCCTCTTCGGAGGCGTAGCGTCTTTTTCGGGCGCAGATGCTTAGGCGGGTACGCAATTTGGACCTCGCCTATGGGTGTGTAGCATCCGTCTCAATGAAGCCCCCTCCCTAAGAGAAGGGGCGTTCAGACACCGGCGATGGGAAAGTCTTACTGGCCGGGAGCCGTGGGTGCGCCGGGCATCGGGGCGCCGCCGGGTGCACCGGGCATACCGCCTGCGCCGCCCTGCATCATCTGCATCTGGCGCTGCATCGCTTCGATCTCAGCGCGCGATTTGAAGTCCAGCAGGGTTACGTCGAATTCCAGCGTCGAATTGGCCGGGATCGGACCCTTGGCTTCCGCGCCATAGCCAAGCTGCGGCGGGATGCTGATGTGGTACTTGCCGCCCTTCTTCATCTTCAGAAGCGCCTGCGTGAAGCCGGGGACGAGGCCGTCCACGGGCAACGCAGCCTGTTCGTTCTGATCGAAGACGGTGCCGTCCTTCAGCTTACCGACATAGGACACGAGCACGACATCGCTGACGGTGGGGCTGACGCCCTCCCCTTCTTTCAGGATTTCGAAGCCCAACGTGTCCACGGTTGCGGAACCGGCATAGGCAAGGCCGCCTGCCGCCAGCACGACCGCCGCGATGCCGACCCATAATTTCGTCAAGGAACCCTTGGCAATGGGACGGAGCGGAACAGCGGTGGTCGACATGGGCAGACGCCTTAATCTTGCAGTGTGGATAATCGCATCATGCGGCGCCCCGATGTGGCACGCCGTAACAGAGTGTGCGGTACGTCCTTACCGGACGCCGTCACGCTCCGCACGCTTGCGATCCATCTTACGAGCGCGACGGACAGCAGCAGCCTTTTCACGGGCACGCTTTTCCGACGGCTTTTCGTAATGACGGCGCAGCTTCATTTCGCGATATACACCTTCGCGCTGCAGCTTCTTCTTAAGGGCGCGCAACGCTTGATCGACATTGTTATCGCGAACGATGATTTGCATGAGGCCTTCAATCTCCAATCGAATAACAACCGAACCGCCGGGACATATTCATGCCCCACCGGGCCGGCCGTAAGCAATAATAAGGGGTCGCCGCAGAGCGGGTCTGCGCCGTGTGTCGGGCGCGTTACCAGCAGAGTCGCGATATTTCAACCCCCAGCGGCATTGGCATGGCCGGAAAAGGGGTGAAGCGATGCGCGAGGGGCACAACGGCCCCTCGACATGTGCCGATGCTTTGTGGTCTACAAACATCAATGTCAATAAGGAGAGGTGCCATGGCTACTGCAATAGAGGCTTCGCGCCGCAGCATGTCGGACGCAGAATGGGCCGCGCGGCAGCAGCTTGCCGCCTGCTATCGGATATTCGCGCGGCAGGGTTGGGACGAGCTGATCTACAACCACATCACCCTGCGCGTGCCGGGGGAGGACAATGCGTTTCTGATCAATCCGTACGGGCTGCATTATCGCGAGATATGCGCGTCCAATCTGGTGAAGATCGATATCGACGGGACTGTGCTGGATGGCAGCCCCTACCCCGTCAACAAGGCCGGGTTTACGCAGCATAGCGTTTTCCACCGGCATCTGCCTGACGCGCATTGCATTATACATACGCATACGACGGCGGGGATGGCGGTGTCGGCGACGCAGGAAGGGTTGATGCCCACCAATTTCTATGCCGCTGCGTTCCATGGGCAGATTGCTTATCATGCGTTCGAAGGCATCACGATCCGCCCCGAAGAAGGCGTACGGCTGATTGAGAGCCTGGGCAACAAGCGGACGATGATGCTGCGCAATCACGGGACGCTGGTGATGGCGGAGACGCTGCCGGCGGCGTTCTTCCGGCATTGGGCGTTGCAGCGCGCGTGCGAAATTCAGGTGGCGACGGGTGCGGCAGGAACGCCTGCGCTTATTCCCGACGCGGTGATCGCCGTGCATCAGCGCGACATGGCGGGTGTGCAGCTTCCCGGCGGGCAAGGCGCTGCGGACTTTGCAGCGATGGTGCGGATGCTGGAACGCGACGAAACCGACTGGAAAGAATGACGCGGCGACAGGGTTCCTGAAATGCGGACCATGCGATACAGACAGCGGCGATGACCAAGTTCACCGTCAACGACCGGCCTGTGCAGTATCGCATGGACCCCGACACGCCCCTGCTGTGGGCCTTGCGCGATGCGTCCAACCTGACCGGCACGAAATATGGGTGCGGCACGGGGGATTGCGGCGCGTGTACGGTCGACATCGATGGCGAAGCGATCCGGTCGTGCCAGGTCACCATTGCGCAGACCGAGGGGCGGTTCGTCACGACCGTCGAAGCCCTATCGCCCGATCGCAGCAATCCGGTGCAGCAGGCATGGGTTGCCGAAAACCTGCCGCAATGCGGTTTCTGTATGCCGGGGATGATCATGGCGGCGGCGGTCCTGCTGAAGCGGAACAGCGATCCGACCGATGCGGACATCGATGCGGCAATCACCAACCTGTGTCGATGTGGCACCTACCCCCGCATCCGCGAAGCCATGAAGCGCGCGGCGCGTATCCAGCGCGGTGAGGAGCAGGTTACCGCTGCCCCGCCGCCGGGCATCACACCGCAGGATGCCGCACGTGTGGTCCCTGCCCTGCGCGTTCCCTGATCGGGACATCGCCACGGCATAGTGTCATTGAATCCTTTCCGAATGCTGACACATTAATTCAGCATCCCGACATGGCCGTACGCCTAATCGGGATACACAAGGCGCCAATTCGGCTCCAGGTGAGGACGAAGCAGATGACGATGAGGACCATGATGCTTGCCGGACTGATGGCTGCAACGGCGCTAGGCGCGGTTGCTCCGGCCTATGCCCAGCGTGGCGATGATAATGGTGGGCGTGGGCGCGGCGGCGAAATGCGTCAGCAGCGCATGGAACAGCGCCAGCAGGTCAACCCAGGTGCGCAGCAGCAGCAGCACCAGCAGCGCACATGGCAGGAACGCCCGGATCGGGGCGCTCAGGTGCGTACCGATAGCGGCGTGCAGGTGCAGGGGCGCGAATGGCGCGGTCGCGGCGAAGGGCGTCAACCGCAGGTCATTCAGCAGCAACCGGTGACGCCGCAGGTCCGTCGGGATATTCGCGAAGACCGTCGCGACATACGCGAAGATCGCCGTGACCGGCGCGAAGATGTGCGGGACGTTCGCAACGGCAATAATGGCTGGCGCGACCGGGCCGAAGATCGTCGCGACTGGCGCGAAGACCGCCGCGACGTGCGCGAGGATCGCCGTGATGTCCGCAATGACACCTGGCGCAATGACCGCAGAAATGACGGCAGCCGCGACTGGGGCACCCGTGGTTGGGACAATCGCAATGGCGCCAATTACGCCTACGGCAATCGTGGGCGCATCAACGAACGGGACCGCTGGTCCAATCAGCGGCGGTGGGACAATGGCTGGCGCAACGACCGGCGTTACGACTGGCAGAGCTATCGCCGCAACTATGGCCAGATCTACCGCCCCGGTCGCTATTATGCGCCGCGCGGATGGAATTATGGCTATCGGCAGTTTTCCATCGGTATCCAGTTGAACAGCCTGCTCTACTCGAACAATTACTGGCTGAACGATCCCTATCAATATCGCCTGCCGCCCGCCTACGGGTCGCTGCGATGGATCCGATATTATGACGATGCGTTGTTGGTCGATACCCGTGACGGTTACGTCGTCGATGTGATCAACGGCTTCTTTTATTAAGCTATGGCAGCTTCCTGGACTGGCCTTCAGGAACCACTGGACCCGGAACGGAGACGTTCCGGGTTCCTTTCGTTTGGGGCACTATTGTCTGGCGCTGCTCGCAGTGGCAGGACGTTAACATGCAGGACGACACGATAGACGATGGAGGCATCGCCTCGCCCCGGCGCGCTTCAATCGGCGAGCTGGTGCGCAAGCGGCTGGATCGCAATCCCCTGGTGAGCCGGATTGCTACCGATACGCTGGATATCTATGGTCGCCATGCGTTTCTGACACCGACGGAATGCGCACTGATGCGGACGATGATCGACGCCAATGCGCAGCCTTCGACGCTGTTTTCCGGCAGTGCCAATCCCGATTACCGCACCAGCCATAGCTGTCATCTCGATCCGCAGGACACACTGGTGCGCAGCATCAGCGACCGGATCGGCGGATTGCTGGGCATCGATCCCGAATATGGGGAGACGTTGCAGGGGCAGCGTTACACCGCGTCGCAGGAATATAAGGTGCATTGCGATTTCTTCCCCGCCACCGCCGCTTATTGGCAGGCCATGCGGCGATCCGGCGGGCAGCGCACATGGACGGCGATGATTTATCTGAGCGATGTGGCCGAGGGTGGGGAAACCCATTTCCCGATGTGCGAATTCATGATCCCACCCAAGGAAGGCATGATCCTGGCGTGGAACAACATGGATCGCGATGGCGCACCCTTGCAAGCCAGTCTGCACGCCGCCAAACCCGTTATCACCGGCACCAAATATGTCGTGACCAAATGGTATCGCGAAAGCCTGTGGACCCCTTCTAAAGCGAAATGACGCCGCTCGCACTGTTACACTTTATTACCTTAGCTTTCAGATTCCTGACGCTGTCATTTCCATCCGGTTCAGGACCGCTGGCCCATAAAGGCGTTGTCGATGCAGGACGCCCCCATTTTGGGTCGCCCCGCATCCGCAAGTAACCACCGTCCCAATCCGAAGGGAGAGACGATATGCGTAAGATTGTCCTTATTGCCTTGTTGGCTGCCACAGCCGTACCAGCCACCGTATCCGCCCAATCCTATGGCGAAGTGCGCCGTAGCGAGCGCGATCTGCGCGAAGAACGGCGCGATCTGCGCCAGGCACAGCGCTATGGCGATCGTCGCGATGTCCGTGAGGAACGCCGGGATGTGCGCGATGCACGTCGCGAAGTGCGCGAAGATTGGCGCGATTATCGTCAGAGCCATCGCAATGTGTATGCACGCGGCGAATGGCGTGCGCCGTTCCGTTATCAGAACTGGCGTGCAGGCGCACGGATTGCGCCGAACTATTACGGGTCGCGCTATTTCATCAACGACCCGCGCCGCTATCGCCTGCCGCCTGCCGGTCGCGACCTGCGTTATGTCCGGCACTATGACGATGTCTTGCTGGTGAACATGCGCACCGGGCGCGTTGTTCAGGTATACAATCGCTTCTTCTGGTAAACAGGGCAGCGTAGTTAGAGGAAAGCCCCCGTGCGAGAGCGCGGGGGCTTTCCTATTACGAAACCCCGCCCGGTGGCCGCGCGCTACTCGAAAGCCGCGCGCGGCCGATGGTCGACGGGAGGGGGGATGCCGACCATCAGTCCGAAAGGGGGTGGACTATAGGGGCGAACACGAAACGAACCGGTATGTTCCGTACGAAGATGCGTTGATTCACGCGTAAAGTGCTTCTCCGATTAACTTACGGCTGTTTTCAATGCCATAGAGCGCGATAAAACTTCCCATGCGCGGACCCTGATCCGCACCCAACAACGTCTGATACAGCGCCTTGAACCAGTCGCGCAGCTCGGCGAAGCCATAATGCTCCTCCTTACCGATGGCATAGACGATGTTCTGGATGTCCTCCGCCGTTGCATCGGCAGGCAGATCGGCCAGTTCGGCGTCCAGTTGCCGCAGCGCAGCGGCTTCGTTCTCCGTAGGCGCGCGACGCTTTAGCGTGGGCGCTACGAAATCGCGGTGATAGGCAAGGGCATGCCCGATCAGCGCGTCCAGGTCCGGGTGCGTTTCAGGTGAAGCGTCGGGTACGTAATTCTGTAGATAAGCCCATACCTGTTCGGGCTGGGCTTCACCCATCACCCCAACGAGATTGAGCAGCAATCCGAACGTGACCGGCAGCGTGCCTTCCGGCGGTTGGCCATTGTGAATGTGGTGCACCGGATTGCCCAGCCGCTGTTCGATCGCCTGCCCCGCATAGTTGCCGCGGAACTGCCAATATTCGTCCACCGCGCGGGGGATGACGCCCATGTGCAACGACTTGGCCTTTTTCGGCTCACGATAGGCGTAGAACGCCAGACTTTCCTGCGGGCCATAGGTCAACCACTGTTCGAGGCTCAAGCCGTTGCCCTTCGACTTGGAAATCTTCTCGCCATTTTCATCGAGGAACATTTCATAGTTGAAGCCTTCGGGCGGGCGGGCGCCCAGCGCGCGGGCGATCTTGGACGACTGTGTGACGGAGTCGATCAGATCCTTCCCCGCCATTTCATAGTCGACGCCAAGAGCGACCCAGCGCATCGCCCAATCGACCTTCCACTGCAGCTTTGCGCCGCCCGACAGGACGGACTGTTCGATGGTTTCGCCTTCATCCTCGAACCGGACCATGCCGGTTTCCGCGTCGACGACTTCGACGGGAACCTGCAGGACAATGCCGCTCTTCCGACTGATCGGCAAGATCGGCGAGTAGGTCAGCTGCCGTTCCTTGCGGAGCGTGGGCAGCATGATGTCCATGATCGCCTGATAATGACGCAGGACATTGCGCAGCGCGTCGTCGAACTTGCCGCCGCGATAATAGTCGGTCGAGGAGGCGAACTCATATTCGAAACCGAAGCTGTCGAGGAAGGCGCGCAACGTGGCGTTGTTGTGATGCGCGAAGCTCTCATGACAACCGAATGGGTCGGGAATCTGCGTCAGCGGCTTGCCCAGATGTTCGCGGAGCATGTCGCCATTGGGGACATTGTCCGGCACCTTGCGCAGACCGTCCATATCGTCGCTGAAGGCGATCAGGCGCGTGGGAATGTCCGACAGTGCATGAAACGCATTACGCACCATCGTCGTGCGCAACACTTCGTTGAACGTGCCGATATGCGGCAGGCCCGACGGACCGTATCCCGTTTCGAACAGCACATAGCCCTTTTCCGGCGCGCCATTGGGATAGCGCTTCAGCAGCTTGCGCGCTTCTTCATAGGGCCAGGCCTTGGAGGCAAGAGCGGCATCGCGCAGGGAAAGCGGTTCGGTCATGGAGGTTCCGTGGATCAGCGTTGGACGCTCCCCTTAGCGGCAACTGGGCCAGTCTTTAAGCCTTTTTCCAGCATTGTTTCGATAGAATGACTCGGTATGGAAACATCCGCTTCTTCCACGGCCTATGGCTTGACCGCCGCGCTCAATGGCGAACTTGCGGCAGGCGAGCGTTTGTTGTGGAGCGCATCGCCCGATCCGCGCCGATTGAAAGCAGCATTCAGCATGTGGCTCTTCGCGGTGCCCTGGACAGTCTTTTCGCTCGTCTGGACGGGGCTTGCGGCTGCGCCGTGGCTTTCCGGGCCTCCCAATGACGCGATGGGATGGGGGTTCGGCATCGCATTCCCGTTGTTCGGTATACCCTTCATCCTCGTAGGGCTATGGATGCTGAACAAGCCGTTGCATATTCGCAAAGAGGCTGCATCGACCATCTACGGGCTGACCAATCGGCGGCTGATCCGGATCATATTGGGCAAGACGCGCCAGACGGATTTCGTCCAGCTCGATCATATGGGGCCAGTGAGCTGCCTCGCTGCGGAGGAAGGTTGGGGAACGCTTACGGTGCAGACCGGGAGCCATGTGGATAGCGACGGCGATCGCGTGACGGACAGCTTCGTCATTGCGGGGGTGCCACAGGTCGAAAAGCTCCGGCGCCTGTTAATCGAATGCCTGGAAAAAAATCATAGGGAATGAACGCGTTTACTCGTTCTGTTTGCGAAACGTTAACTACATTTGGAGATAATCATGGCATAAAGGAGGCTGTGCCATGCAGGCGAAACGCGGTCGGGTGCGAGTGTCGGTGGACATTCCGGTGACGATTACCACGGTTCTGGACTCTCAGGACGCGACAGTAACCAACCTGAGCGAATCCGGCGCGCAGGTGCGCGGAAGCACTTTGCCCAAAGGCACGGATTTTCAGCTCGATTGCGAGGGCCACACGACCTTTGCCAAGGTGATGTGGATTAGCGAAGGCGACTGCATGGGCGTGCGCTTTCCCTTCGACCTACAAAGCGGGCCGCTATACCAAGCCCTGGAATATGCACAGTCAAACCGCAGACATCGGCGTGGTATGCCGCCCGCCAGCTTGTCCGAATCGGTGCCCGTTTATGCGGGGTTCGGGCGGCGGCGTTAGTTTTTTGCCGCCGCGCTTTTATACCAGCTCACACCAACCTCACTCCGCGCAACGGGTGCCAGATCGCGCGGTGCGCCGAACGATTTATCGGCAGCGTCCGCAAGGTAGAGCAGCCCGTTTGCAGCGCGCGCTAGCGTCACAGGTTTCGCCGCCATAGTCGCTGCCAGATCAGCGGGTGCCTCGCTCAAGCGGTTGTCGATAAAGGCTATTCCGGCCGTTTCCGTTCCGACGGTAAAGGGGCTGACCCCATCCTTGCCCACCACCAGATTGTGCGTGAACGTCGTGCGCGTCGGTGAGACGCCGCGCTTGTCCCCTGCCCCCGCGCCAATGGCAACCTGCGCTGAGTCGATGATGCTGTTGCGTTCGATCAGCGTGTCCGTCACGGGGGAATAGCCGTTGAGCGGCGGGTTCTTTGCGCCGTTCATGATGGCGATCGCGGCATAGAAATCGGTGCCGGTCACACCTTCGATATAATTGTCCCGCACGATGTGCCGCGCATTGATAATACGGATGCCCCCCGTCTCGGGCTTGCCCTTACCCAGGATGACATTGCGTTCCACGACATTGCCGTCGCCATGGCGCAAGACGATGGAACCCTGCGACGCGACGATGACGTTACGCCGGATAATATTGCCGCCGGATTTGATCGAGATGATCTCCGCCTCACCGTCGCACTCCTCAAAGTAATTCTCTTCGATCACCGTCTTCGAATCCGACCGCGACAAATCGCTGGTGCCGACGCGGATCGTTTCGCCGCCATTGCTGCCCAGCGGCGGGCGGTGGCCGAAATAATTGTGATCGATGCGGTGGCGATCCGGCATAGGTTGCGGGTCGTCACGGATCACCGCCAGCGTGACGCCCCGGCTTGCCTTACCGACGATGTGCGAATGATCGACGCGATTGTCGTGACCGTACAGCGCGATCCAGTTTTCGCCTTCCTCCGGATCGGGCTGGCTGAAATTGTCGATCACGATTTCCGTGACGCGGGAATTGGAGGCGACGACGCCTTGCTTGCGGCGGAACGATATAAGATCGGAATCGGCGCTATAGCCATTGCGGAACACAAGGCCCGACACGACGAGATACTCGCCCGCCAGACGCAAATTCGACCGTCCGGACAGAATCACCGCCCCCTTCGTCTGCGCGCGCAGGGTGACGGGCTTGGCGGCGGTGCCATGCGCTTCGAAGATCAGTTCAGCATTCTTCCAGTCGCCATTGGCTAGAGTGACGATGTCGCCAGGCGCGAGCGTAGCTGCCAGCTTTTCGTATTCCGGCATATTGTGCACGAGATATTCGCGCGACGCGGTGGGGCTGACGCAACTGGCAAGCATCAGGAAGGTAGCGACGGCTTTGGGGACGGCGAAGAACCCTTCTGTCCCGAATCGCTGCACGCGCGACATTTGCGGATATTTGCGTTTTCTCACATGTGCCGTCTAACAGTTCGGTCAGCGATCGGCCAGCGGCAAGGCGCAGTTGACTGTTCTTTTGTTAGGCAATGTCGGTAAAAGCAGTTTCCCCTTTGTTCTCTCTCCCCTAGACAGACGAAGTGAATCCTTCGCTGCCCTCCCCGCTTGCCTATCCCGCGCTCCATGCCAGCCACGGCGGCATATGGTTGCGCGAGGGGGGAGAAACACGCGGCATATCGAAGGGCGAAGCCGTGGGACGCACGGCGGAGACGCCGGTGTTGCTGCTGAACGGTCCATTGGCGGGACAGCGGCTGGGCTATGCCGATCTCAATGGTCTCGACCTGCTGGAATTATGGGCGTTCGTGCATCCGGCACGCTTTGTGGTGCCGACCGCCAAAGGACTGGCCGAAGCGTTGCGCCTGCCTGCGCCTGCCACCGAAGCGGACATACCCGCGCTGATCCATGCGATTGCCGAGCGCCTGATCGCGCAACTTTCGGCAAGCGACTGGGCTGAGCGCGAAGGGGCGTGGACATCGGCGCAATCGCTGTACCGGCTGCGCTGGCCATGGGCGCAATTGGTCACGCCCCATTTGGCGACACCCCAGGAAGCGGAGCGCTGGCTGTTTTCCAAGCTGCCCGAATGGGAGGAAACTGCCCCCCGCCCTGCCCCGCGCACCATCAGCCTGAACGGCGACAAGGTGCTGGAGCGGCTCGACATGTTGACGGGGCATGGCGCCGAAACCCGCCCCGGCCAGCGCGCCTATGCCGAAAATGCCGCCGCCAGCTTCGCACCACGCGCGATGCGGGATCAGCCCAATATGCTGCTCGCCGAAGCAGGGACCGGGATCGGCAAAACCTTGGGCTATCTCGCGCCCGCATCGCTCTGGTCCGCAGAGGCAGGCGGCGCGGTGTGGATATCGACCTATACCAAGGCGCTGCAACGGCAACTGGACCGCGAGACGATCCGGCTGTTTCCTGACGCGGAGACGCGCAAGCGGCGCGTGGTCGTGCGCAAGGGGCGGGAAAATTATCTCTGCCTCCTCAATCTTGAAGACGCATTGCAGGGCGGCTTTGCGGGACGTGCGGCGGTGCTGGCGCAACTGGTGGCGCGCTGGGCGGCGTTCACCAAGGATGGCGACATGGTGGGCGGCGACCTGCCCGGATGGCTGCCGACATTGTTCCGGCGCAATGGATCGACCGCGCTGACCGACCGGCGCGGCGAGTGCATCTACGCAGGATGCCCACATTACCGCAAATGCTTCATCGAGCGAGCATCGCGGGCATCGGCGGAAGCGGACATCGTTATCGCCAATCATGCGCTGGTGATGATCAACGCGGCGCGCGGGCGGGAAACGGGCAACCAGCCGCAGCGGATCATTTTTGATGAAGGCCATCACCTGTTCGATGCCGCCGATTCGACCTTCGCTGCCTTGCTGTCTGGGCAGGAAGCCATCGAGCTGCGACGCTGGGTGATCGGGCCGGAAGGTTCCTCGCGCGGAAGGCGGCGCGGTCTGGCCGCGCGGCTGTCCGATGTGGCGAGCTATGATGCCGAAGGTGCGCTGGCGATTGAAGCGGCTCGCCATGCGGCGCAGGCGCTTCCGGGCGACGAATGGCTCAAGCGGGTGGTGGCGGGCGATCCGTTCGGGCCGGTCGAGGCTTTGCTCGCGGCGGTGCGGGGCACGGTATATGCGCGGGCGGCAGAGAGCGGCAAGGACGCCGACGCGGGATATGGGCTGGAAACCGAACTGGCCGAGCCAGATGGCGCGCTGGTCGAAGCGGCGCAGGCCGCAGCGGAGGCTCTGGACGCTTTGCTCCGTCCGCTGACGCATCTGGGCAAAAGGCTGGAAGCGGTAGTGCAGGATCCGCCCGATTGGCTCGACGGACAGGCGCGCGCTCGGATCGAAGGGGCCATCGCGTCGCTGGGCTGGCGATGCGATCTGGTGGCGGCGTGGCTGGCGCTACTATCGCGCATTGGGGGGCCGGCGGACCCCGATTTCGTCGATTGGCTGGCGGTCGATCGCTATGAAGGACGCGAGTTCGACATCGGCATCCATCGCCACTGGCTCGACCCTACCAAGCCGCTGGCGTCCGCAGTGCTGAAACCCGCCCATGGCGTGATCGTGACATCGGCTACGCTGAAAGGCGGCGGCGACTGGAATCTGGCGGAAGCGCGTAGTGGCACGTTACACCTCTCCCGCCCCGCCGCGCGGTTCGAGGCTGTCAGTCCGTTCGATTACCCTACGCAAGCCGAAGTCCTTGTCGTCACCGATATCAAGCGAGGCGATATCGCCGCGATGTCAGGCGCTTATGCGCGGCTGATCGAAGCGGCGCAGGGCGGGACGCTTGGGCTGTTTACGGCGATCCGTCGGTTGCGCGCGGTCCATGCGCGGATCGCCGACCGGCTGGCACGCGCGGGATTGCCGTTGTTCGCGCAGCATGTAGATCCGATGGACACGGGCACTTTGGTCGATATTTTCCGCGACGATCCGCGCGCTTCGCTGCTCGGCACCGATGCCCTGCGCGACGGTGTCGATGTGCCGGGCGATTCGCTGCGGCTGGTGGTGATGGAGGGCGTCCCCTGGCCAAAACCAACAGTGCTGCACAGCGCGCGCAAGCTGGCAGGCGGCGGAAGCCGTTACGACGATGCGCTGATCCGCGCGCGACTGGCGCAGGCCTTCGGACGGCTGATCCGCCGCGCGAGCGACCGGGGGTGTTTCGTGATCCTGTCTGCCGCCATGCCCAGCCGTTTGCTGTCGGCGTTTCCCGAAGGCGTCGCGATCCGTAGGGTCACTCTGGACGAAGCGATCATCGCGGTCAGTCGACTTTCTGTGCCTGACGCACTTGGCGCGGCGGCAACTTTGGTGCATCACGATGGCGCAGGTTCAGCCTGAGCAGCGGTGGAGATAGAATGAAGCGTCTGACCCTGTTGCGCCATGCCAAATCGGGCTGGGACGATCCGGTGAAGCGCGACTTCGACCGACCGCTTAACGAGCGCGGTGAGCGTGCCGCGACGCTGATGGGCCGTTTTGCGAAGAAGGAAGGGATGGCATTCGACGTTCTGGTCGCATCGCCTGCCGTGCGAGTGGTGGAAACACTCGACCATTTCCTCGACAGCTATGGCCAGGCGATCGAGACATTGTGGGACCGACGGATTTATCTCGCATCCTCCGCGGCGCTTATCGATGTGCTCCATGCGATGCCGGATAGTGCCGGCAGCGTATTAATGGCAGGGCATAACCCGGGTCTGGAAGACCTCATCCTTGACCTGGTGCCGGACGATGGCAGCAATCCATTGCGCGACGAGGTGGAAGAGAAATTTCCGACCGCCAGCCTTGCAACCCTGGAATTCGCAGTAGACCATTGGAAGGATGCCGACGCGAAAAACGCGACACTGGTAGCGTTCGTCCGCCCCCGCGATCTCGATGCGGCACTCGGGCCTGAAGTGCACTAAACCGATCAGGCAAGCGAGGCGGCGAGTTTCTCTCTTATTGCTTCGAGACGCGCGATTAACGTCGCGTCGGCCAATGCGGCAACAGGCATTGGCGCTTCATCTGCTGAACTGGGCCGTACCGGTGTCGGTTCGGCGACAGCCGCGACCCTGTTAGGGTCCACATCCACCAAAGCCTTTTGCGCGCCGCGCACGGTAAACCCTTCGACATTCAACAGTCGATGAATCTCCCGCGCCAAAGCTACATCGGAAGGCCGATAATAGCGGCGGTTGCCGGATCGCTGGAGCGGGCGCAATTGGGGAAAGCGCGTTTCCCAATAGCGCAGGATATGCTGCGGCAAGCCTAGCTCGGTCGACAATTCACCGATCGTCAGAAATGCCCCATCCGCTTTCATGACAATCATGTTGCACCCAGCAAGGGCCCAACGTCAACCATTTAGCCGCAGATGCTTAGCCGCGTGCGATGCGTTCCCGCATGGTCTGGCTCGCCCGGAACGTCAGCACCCGGCGCGGTGCGATCGGCACTTCAACCCCGGTCTTGGGGTTACGGCCCACCCGCTCATTCTTGTCCCGCAGGACAAACGTGCCAAAGCTTGAAATCTTGACATTCTCGCCATTGGCAAGCGCTTCACACATTAGGCGCAGGATCGTTTCAACCATAGAGGCCGATTCCGCGCGCGATAGTCCAATCTGTCGATTCAGCGATTCTGCCAAATCGGCGCGCGTCAACGTTGCATTGTTCGTCATCAAATCCCCACCCGATGCAAACCCAAGGTCATTTCGATCCCGTGCCGAAACAACTCAAGGTCGATCTGCCTGATTACACGGGATTTTGCAAGCTGTACGAGCGAACAACAACAACGATTTCGGACCGAATGTACCGTTACGATACGATCCCGGTCCTGACCGAGTCAGATCACACGCGCAGCACGCAGGCTCCCCATGTAAAACCGCCACCCATCGCCTCCAACACGATGAGATCGCCTTGCTTTATGCGCCCGTCCCGCACGGCCACGTCCAGCGCGAGCGGCACCGATGCCGCCGATGTATTCGCGTGACGATCCACGGTCATCACGACCTTTTCCGCCGGCAGGCCCAGCTTCCGCGCAGTGGCATCCAGAATGCGGGCGTTGGCCTGATGCGGCACGACCCAATCCACGTCTGCGGAGGTCAGGCCGACCTGATCCAATGTTTCGCCCATCACCGACGCCAGGTTGACGACGGCATGGCGGAACACTTCCTTGCCCTTCATGCGCAGCTTGCCGACCGTGCCGGTGGTCGACACGCCACCGTCGACATACAGCATGTCGTTATAGCGGCCATCGGCATGCAGCTTGGTGGCGAGGATGCCGCGATGGCCCTCGGCGGTTTCTTCGGCGCCCAGTACGATGGCGCCTGCCCCGTCGCCAAACAGAACGCAGGTGCCGCGATCTTCCCAGTCGAGAATGCGGCTGAACGTTTCCGATCCGATCACCAGCGCTTTGTGCGCGGTGCCGCCGCGGATCATGCTGTCGGCAACCGACATGGCGTACAGAAAGCCCGAACAGACCGCCGCCAGATCGAAGGCGATGCAGTCATTGATACCCAATGCCGCCTGAACGATGGTCGCGGTTGCCGGAAATGTCTGGTCGGGAGTCGCCGTCGCCAGCACGATCAGGTCGATCTCGCGGGCATCGATGCCCGCCGCCGCCAGTGCATTGCGTGCGGCCTCGGTCGCCAGAGTACCGGTCGTCTCACCGTCCGCAGCAAGGTGACGGTTGCGGATGCCCGTACGTTCCACGATCCATTCGTCAGTCGTATCCACCGTCTGCGCAAGTTCTGCATTGCTGACGGCGCGAGGCGGCAGGGCGGAGCCCGTGCCAAGCAGAACGGAACGGCGAATCATTTTGCAGACTGCTCCATGGGCGGCGTCGCCCCTTTACGGCCACCGGCACTTTTGGCGTCAGCCGCAAGCGTACCGATATTGGCCAGATCGTCGGCGATGCGACGTGTAATGTCTTCTTCCAGCAGCCGCGCGGCCACGTGGACGGCGTTGGCTACGCCCTTTTCATTGGCGCTGCCGTGGCTTTTCACGACCACGCCGTTGAGGCCAAGAAACACCGCGCCGTTGTGATTGTTCGGATCGAGATGATGCTTGAGAAGATGCATTGCAGGCTTCGAAATCAGGAAACCGATTTTTGAGCGAATCGAACTGGTAAAAGCATTGCGCAAAACATCGGTGACGAAGCGCGCCGTGCCTTCGATCGTCTTGAGCGCGATGTTCCCCGCAAATCCCTCAGTCACCACGACGTCGGTATCGCCGCGATTGATCTTGTCGCCTTCGATAAAGCCGTCGAACGACATGGGCAGCGCCGTCGCAGCGCGCAATTGCGCAGCGGCATCGCGAATCTCGTCGGTACCTTTCAGCTCCTCGGTGCCGATATTGAGCAAGCGGACACGCGGCCGCTCAAGATCGAGTACGGTGCGTGCATAGGCGGCGCCCATCACTGCGAACTGCACCAGATTGCGGGCATCGCATTCGGTGTTCGCGCCAAGGTCGAGCATGACGACATCATTGTCGCCCAATGTGGGGAGCAACGCCGCCAGCGCGGGCCGGTCGATCCCCGGCATGGTGCGCAGCGCCAGTTTCGCCATTGCCATCAGCGCGCCGGTGTTGCCGGCGGACACGGCAGCCCCTGCCTTGCCTTCCTTCACCGCCTGAATAGCCAGCGCCATGGAGCTGTCTTTCTTGCGGATCGCCTGACTGGGCTTGTCCGATCCATCGACGACGTTTGGCGCGTGCACCACTTCGGATGCCGCGCGCAGATTCGGATGGTTTTCGAGGGCTGCGACAATCTGCGCTTCATCGCCAAACAGCGTGAAACGCAAGCCGTCATGACGTCGGCGGGCCAAAGCGGCGCCCGCGATCATCACGCGAACGCCCTCGTCTCCGCCCATCGCGTCAATGGCGATTCGCGGATACTGGCTCACTGAAATCCCCCTGAAACGGAGAGGTGTGGGTGCTTACGCGCCGACCGCGATGACTTCGCGACCGTTATAGTGGCCGCAGGCGTTGCACAGATTGTGCGGACGCTTCAGCTCACCACAATTGGAGCATTCCTGGTAAGCTTCAACCTTCAGCGTATCGTGGCTGCGACGCATACCACGCTTTGAAGGGGACGTTTTCCTCTTTGGGACAGCCATGCGGCACCTGTTTCCGTATATTAATGTCAGTGCGAACGGCCGGAACGCTTGGAAGATGCTGACGGCCAATCGAGCCGCAGACCCATGCGGCCCGGAATATCGCGAAGCCCTGCGCCTATACCGCTTTTTGGATCGGGTGCAAGAGATTCCTTGCTTGGCATATACGCGATATGTGCCTTGCCGTGAAGAACCCGGCGGGGCAAGGTTGCCGCTCACTACCGGGGGATTCCACGATGTTCTTACCAATTACGCTGACGTTCGCAGCGGCGGCGGCTCTTATCAACCTGTGGCTGGCGATGCGTATCGGCCGCATCCGCATGGCGGAAAAGGTGCTGCATGGCGATGGCGGCAACAGCCCGCTGAGCAAGCGGATGCGCGCGCAGTCCAACTATGTCGAATATACGCCGTTCGTGCTGATTCTGACCGGCCTGGTCGAAATGGCGCTGGGTAGCGCGACATGGCTGTGGGCGACGGTTGCCGCCTATTTGGTCGCGCGGATTCTTCATGCGTTCGGCATGGATTCGGATACCCCGGCCAAGACGCGGATGATCGGCATCTTGGTCACGTTCGTAGTGATTATCGCGCTGTCGATTGCGGCGCTCTACGCCGTGTACATCGGCATGGGCGAAGGCATGGCGACCGAACCGCTCAGCGCGACGGCTTAAGGTCCGCGCCGTTCTCCTGCTTTCGCAGGAGAACAGAATCAGCCCGCAACACCCGTCACCTGATCGGCGACATAGGGATTGGTCCGGCGTTCATGGGCAAAGGTGCTCATCTGACCGTGGCCGGGGACGAACGCCGTCTCCCCGCCCAGCGGCCATAGCCGCCCGGTAATCGCGTCGATCAGATCCTGATGATTGCCCATCGGGAAGTCGGTGCGCCCGATGGAGCCCTGAAACAGCACGTCGCCAACGATGGCGAGCTTCGACGGGGCGTGGTGGAACACGACATGGCCGGGCGTGTGCCCGGGGCAGTGATAGACATCGAACGTCAATTCGCCGACCGTCACCTGATCGCCATTGACCAGCCAGCGGTCCGGCTCAAACACCTTGCCGTTGATGCCGTAATTGCGGCCATCATCCTCCAGCCGCGAAATCCAGAAGCGATCCGCTTCATGCGGCCCCTCGATCGGCACGCCCAGTTCCTTCGCCAGCGTGCCTGCTTCGCCGCAATGGTCGATATGGCCGTGGGTGACGAGGATCTTCTCGATCGTGACATTGTGCTGCGCCGCGGCAGCCTTCAACCGGTCCAGATCGCCCCCCGGATCAACAAACGCCCCCTTGTTGGTCGCCGTGCACCAAAGCAGCGTACAATTCTGCTGGAGCGGCGTGACAGGAACGAGAACGGCTTTTAGCGGAGGCGTGGTCATGCGGGAGATGTGGCGCAGCGCGGTGGGATGCGCAAGGGTGGGTGGGGGTTGCTGATAGAACCCCTGCAATTTATCGCCATTCACACGGGAGTTGGAGACCGCTACAAGCGCACAGTGTTCGAGCATCGCATTGTAATGCCATTTCGCAGTATAAGCGTACGAATTGCTGGTTGTTCTTTTCGCTTTGACGGGTCTGCTTATATATGAGCGATACACAACGACACTATGCTACGGATGAAATGGTAAAGCGGATCAATGCATCTGGACGGACTCTCTCGGCCGCTCAGTACGTTTACTATTATGAAGAAGCATTCGATCCGTTTTATGCCGTCGTTCGTGAAGCGAGTTGGATCATGGATGCAATTCCAACCATACTAGAAATTCGCGGAACTCTTAAATTTGCCGTCGTCGGCGGCTCAACTTCGCCATTTCAAGTATCCTCCATTGGCGATGATACATTTGTCATAATGATTGACGAAAGAGCCTTTTATGGGCTCATGAAATTATCTCTTAGAATACAATCGCTCCCACCCTTAGCTAATCTTATTAAGAATGAAGAGAAAAGTCAACCGCTAGATTACCAGAATAAATTTCTCTTGGACATAACTAAGGACATTGTTTTTCACTATGAAGATGCATCTGATTTAATCAGCGGGAAAGCGCATAGGTCGGTATATCAGGCAGCTATAACCTATATTTTAGGGCACGAGATAGCGCATGTCGCTCATCGGCACTTAGAGTTCCTGCAGTCGAATGAATTTCCGCAGTTCTGCGTAGACGACACAGACAGAGCGCTAACTCTTAGAACTTTAGAAATGGATGCCGACAGTTCAGCAACGTCAAGCGTCGTCGATGTATTTGAACGGTTTGCCAAAGCACTCGAATATTCAAGCGCAACGCGCGGTGGCATTGAAAAAACGCTCCTTCTTAGAAAGCATTACGTTCTCGGAGCCTATATCGCCTTAATCTACCTAGACACTTTGACCCTAAATTATAGCCCTACCACTCATCCTATCAGCTATGCGCGATTTCTTACAACCTCGGGTGTGTTCCAACGTATTTTTAGACAGCACGATCCGGAAGCGGTAAATATTCCGGAAGAAATGCGGAAAGCTGTAATCGAAGTATTCGTGCAGCTTAGTGGTAGCCTCGAAAGCCTTGGCTATCCAATGGCTTCAAATGTTCTAGTTTCTAATGGGGAGGATCATCAAGTGGCGCTTTATGACGCCCTTGGGATAGCGATTGGGCTAGAACAATTAGCGCCGCTACATAGTCGCTGGGCAAGATTACTACCATATTTGGCAGCATTTCGACGCGGAGGTAAATTAGCTCCAGCTTCAGCGAAGCCAATTTAACCATCGTGTAGGCCCAGCCCTACCCGCCTACAAAGCATAACAGCTATCTAATGGTGCACCCGACAGGATTCGAACCTGTGGCCTCTGCCTTCGGAGGGCAGCGCTCTATCCAGCTGAGCTACGGGTGCTTCGGCGTATGCCGTGGGGTCGCTTAGCAAAGGCTATGCGACAGCGCCAGCGGCAAAATGCGTGGATTATGGTCGGGCGGGCTTTTGTGCGGGTTCGGGGGTCTTGGACTTGAAACGGCACAGGTCGACCACCGGGCAGCGCCAACATTCAGGCTTGCGCGCCTTGCAGATATAGCGGCCGTGCAGGATCAGCCAGTGATGCGCGTCGCGGCGGAAGGGTGCGGGCGTCTGCCGGTCGAGCTTGTCCTCCACCGCGACGACCGTCTTTCCCGGCGCGAGTCCGGTGCGATTGCCGACGCGGAAGATGTGGGTGTCTACCGCGAAAGTCTCTGCGCCGAACGCGGTGTTCATCACGACATTGGCGGTCTTGCGCCCGACACCCGGGAGCGTCGTCAGCAGGTCGCGGTCCTGCGGCACTTGGCCCCCAAAATCGCGCACCAGTATTTCGGACAGGGCGATAACGTTCTTCGCCTTGGCATTGAACAGGCCGATGGTCTTGATGTGCTGCTTGAGGCCGTCCTCGCCCAGCGCAACCATCTGCGCGGGCGTTTCGACCTGTTGGAACAGCAGCTTGGTCGCCTTGTTCACGCCGACGTCGGTGGACTGCGCGGACAAGGTGACGGCGACCAGCAACTGATAGTCGTTGCCATAGGCGAGTTCAGTCTGCGGCGCGGGATTGGCCTCCGCCAGCCGCCGGTAAAATTCGAAGATGTCAGCCTTTTTCATGCGCGCGTTACAGGCCCAGCACGCTCTTCATATCGTAGCGCCCTGCCGGTTGTCCTTCGAGCCAGAGCGCAGCCTTGATCGCGCCGCGGGCAAAGATGCTGCGGTTTTCGGCGCGGTGGCCGATTTCGATGCGTTCGCCTTCGGTCGCGAAGATCACCTGATGGTCGCCCGCCACCGATCCACCACGCAGCGCCGCAAAGCCGATGCTGCCCGCCGCGCGCGCGCCGGTAATGCCGTCGCGACCGCTGACCTTGCTGTCGGCAAGGGCAACGCCCCTGCCCTGCGCGGCTGCTTCGCCAAGGAGGAGCGCGGTGCCGGAGGGCGCATCGACTTTGTGGCGATGGTGCATCTCGACGATCTCTATGTCCCAATCGTCGCCCAGGCGCCGCGCCGCATCCTCGACCAGCGCTGCGAGCAAGTTGACGCCCAGCGAGGTATTGCCGGTTTGCAGCACCGCGATCTGCGTCGCGGCCTGATCGATCAGCGCGTGATGCACGTCTTCCAGCCCCGTGGTGCCGATCACGATAGGACGCCGCGCCGCGATGCACGCGTCGAGATGCTCGCCCAGCGCAGAGGGGGAGGAGAAGTCGATCAGCACGCTGCTGACTTCGGCCAGCGCAAGAGAGTCGCTGCCGATGGCGATGCCGGGCGCGATCTCTCCGCTAACGCCCACGCGATCCACGCCGCCCGCAATGCCGACGCCGGCTTCGCCCGCCGCCAGCGCAATCGCCTGCCCCATGCGGCCCGTCGCGCCGTAAATGCCAATCGCGGTCATTGCTGTTGCGCCCCTGCTGCTATCCTGCTTCGATGCGCGGATGCCAGACATTCGCAACATTGTCATCCTTACCGGCGCGGGAATTTCCGCCGAGAGCGGGCTTGCGACCTTTCGCGGGCCGGATGGGCTGTGGGAAGGGCATCGGGTGGAAGATGTCTGCACGCCCGAGGCGCTGGCCCACAATCCGGCACTAGTCCATCGTTTCTATGACGAGCGGCGGGCGAAGCTGGCGGAGGTAGTGCCCAATCCCGCGCATGATGCGCTGGCGGCGCTGGACCATGCGTGGCCGGGGGAATTGCTGATCGTGACGCAGAATGTGGACGATCTGCATGAGCGGGCGGGCGCGAGTCGGTTGCTGCACATGCACGGGGAATTGATGTCGGCGCTGTGCGCGGCCTGTGGCGCGTCGAAGCCGTGGCATGATCCGATGCCGCCGGAAACACACTGCCCCTTCTGCGAAGCGCCCAGCCTGCGCCCCGACATCGTGTTCTTCGGCGAGATGCCGTATGAGATGGAGCGGATAGACGCGGCGTTGCGGGAGGCTGACCTGTTCGTGTCCATCGGCACGTCGGGCGCGGTCTATCCTGCCGCCGGGTTCGTGCAGACGGCGCGCCATGTGGGAGCGCATACGCTGGAACTGAACCTCGATCCGTCGGCCGGTAGCATCTATTTCCACGAAACGCGGATCGGTGCGGCAAGCGCGCTGGTGCCGCAATGGGTGGACGAGATACTGGCGCTTTAATCCAGATCGCGGTCGATCAGGCTGTGGCGGCGGGTGTCGCGCATCCAGAGGTACGACACCAGCGACAGGCCGATCATGCCGGTGACATACCAGTAGAAGGTCGATTCCATCCCGATATCCTTGAGATAGAAAGCGACATATTCCGCCGTGCCGCCGAACAGCGCATTGGCGATGGCATAGGGTAGCGCAACGCCCAGCGCGCGGATGCTGGCGGGGAACAGCTCCGCCTTCACGACTGCGTTGATCGCGGTGTAACCGCTGACTATGGTCAGCGCGAAGAGGACGAGGAAGAACGCTTCGACCGGGCTGCGGACGGTTTCGAGCGACCGGAATATCCACACCGTCGCCAGCAAACCCGACACGCCAAAACCGATCATGATGGGTCGCCGCCCGATCCTGTCGGACAACGCGCCGACCAGCGGTTGCAGACACATATAGACGAACAGCGCGCAGGCCATGATGCCGGTGGCGGCTTCGCGGCTGAAACCCGATGTGTTGACCAGGAATTTCTGCATGTAAGTCGAGTACGCATAGAAGGCGAGCGTGCCGCCGGCCGTCAGCGCGATCACCAGCAGCGCCTGCCCCGGATAGAGCCGGAAGAGCGTGAACATGCCCGATTTGGGGCCGTCATTATCCTTGGTCGCCTGAAAGGATTGCGTTTCCATCAGGCGACGGCGCAGGTACAGGACGCTGATCGCCAGCGCCCCGCCAATGAAGAACGGGATGCGCCAGCCCCACGATTCAAGCGTCGCTTCGCTCATCGTCGCTTGCAACAGGATGAGCACGCCGAGCGCCAGCAATTGCCCCATGATGAGCGTGACATATTGGAAGCTGGAGAAGAACCCGCGATTCTTCTGGCTCGCCATTTCGGAAAGATAGGTCGCACTGGCCCCATATTCGCCACCGACGCTCAACCCCTGCATCAGCCGTGCAAGGATCAGCAACGCGGGCGACCAGTAACCAATCTGCGCGTAGCTGGGTGCGACCGCGATCAGCAGCGAACCGCCGCACATCAGACCGATGGAAAGCGTCAACCCGGACTTGCGCCCATGCCGGTCGGCATAGACGCCCATGATCCACGCACCGATGGGGCGCATCAGGAATCCGACGGCAAAGACGGCAGCGGTATTAAGCAACTGCGCAGTCTGATCTCCCTTGGGAAAGAAGATCGGCGCGAAATAGAGCGCGAAGGCGGAATAGACGTACCAGTCGTACCATTCGACCAGATTGCCCGCCGAACCCCCGAATATCGCGAACAGGCGATTGCGTTGGGATATCGGTTGCACGGAAGCGGGGTGGGTCATGACTGTCCTTTGGCCGATGGTGCGTGCCCCCTCTTCGACCGGATCGCGGCGGCGGGTCAACCTGTTCCGAACGGCAATATGCTTTCCAGCGTTTCGCGCGGTGGCGCGCCGGGCACTCTCACGCCATGACGCATCAGGAACACATGGCGCACGATCTCTGCCTGCTGTTCCAGCCCATAGCGGTCCAGCGTCCAGCCCGGTTTGATCGTGTAACTGTAGCGGCAGAAGGGGTGGCGCTTGAGGATCAGGTTCACGCCGCGCTGATGCTGCCACACATGCACCAGTTCGTGGATCAGATGCCCCTGCATCCCCAGGTTATTGCTACCGAAGCAGTCGCAATAGCTGTCGCCCTTGTGATGAAAATGGATGGAGCCACGCGGGGCCATGGTGACGCCGCGCGGCTGGAACGGCCACCATGCGCGGTTATAGATTCGGACCGGGTCGAGATCGATCGCGCCGCCGAAGATGCTGGCGGCCATTGCGCGTTCCGGCGCGGTCAAGGTGCGGCCTTCGCTCATGCCTGTGTCGCTCCCTCCAGCGTGTGTCGCCGCTGCAACCGTTGCGCCACGAGCGACATGAGCAACGCCCAGCTCGCACCGGCAGCCCATCCCGCCAGCACGTCGCTCGGCCAGTGGACGCCGAGATAGACGCGCGACGCGCCGATGACGAGCGCCAGCGCGATGGCCACGGACAGGATATAGATACGGACGGCGCGGCGCGGCTGGGTCCGGGCCAACATCGCGCCCAGCGTCAGATAGACGATAGCCGCGTTCATGGCGTGACCGCTCGGGAAGCTGGTGGAATGCACATCGACCAGATGGGGCACGATGTCGGGGCGCGGTCGGTCGAACAGCCCTTTCAGGACATTGTTGAGGATCTCGCCCCCACCTATCGCCAGCACCACGAACAGTGCCATCGCCCGATAGCGCGCGACGGCCAAAAAGCCGACGACCAGAAGCGTTATGAGCGTCCGCACCGTCCATCCGCCCAACGCCGTGATGTCGCGCATCACGGTGAGTAGCCATGGCGGGCCGATGGGTATCGCGAGGTTGGCGGGATTGCGTAGCGCTTCAATAATGTGCCGGTCGAGCGCCATGGTGTCGCCTTCCATCACTTCCGAAGCGATCTTGCCGAAGATGAATAAGCCGACACATGAAAACAGAAAAACGATGAGCAGCCGCGCGTCGATGCGCAGTTTTCCGCGTCCTGTCGCCTTTGCCTGGTCCACTGTCGTCATCTCCCGCATTCTCTGATCCCGCTTTCGCATAGCCGCACCCATAGCGATACGCCCAACGCACGTCGGATAGATTGGATCATGATGCGGTTAGGCGTGGATTATCCCTCTGGCAGACGCTATCGCCCAATCAGGCAGATCGGAAGGCTTGACTGTATGATTCATATAATACAGTTTGTTCCGACCCTATGACGCCCTTCCCCGAACCCCTGCCCACCGGCACGCCGCCGCCCGCTTCCAACTTTGGTCGCGGACCGCCCAGCAGCTTCACGCCTACGCCCTTACGTAAGAAGATGAAGATTCTCGGCTGGATAATGGCCGGGATGCTGGCGGTGTTCATGATATTGGTGGCGTGGCTGGCGATCACCGCGCCGCTGTCCCGCTCGCTCAAACCCATTGCCCCGCCCAGCATCACGCTGCTGTCCGCCGATGGTCAGGTGATCGCGCGCAAGGGCGCGATCATCGACAAGCCGGTGACGATCGCGGAACTGCCCGCGCACGTGCCGCAGGCGTTCATGGCGATCGAGGATCGGCGTTTTTACAGTCACTGGGGCATCGATCCGCGCGGCATTGCGCGCGCCATGTGGCACAATATCTGGTCGGATGGCGCATCGCAGGGCGGCAGCACGATCACTCAGCAGCTTGCCAAGGGCGTGTTCCTCAACAGCGACCGCACCGCCAGCCGCAAATTGCGTGAGGCGCTGATTTCGCTGTGGCTGGAGGCGTGGCTGACGAAGGATCAGATCCTCGAACGCTATCTGTCGAACGTGTATTTCGGCGACAATGTCTATGGTCTGCGCGCCGCGGCCCTCCATTATTTCAACCGCCGTCCCGACCGGCTGACCATTCCACAGGCCGCGATGCTGGCGGGGCTGCTCAAGGCGCCCTCCCGTCTCGCGCCCACCTCCAACCTGTCCGGCGCGCGGGATCGCGCGGCGCTGGTGATGCAGGCTATGGTCGAGGCTGGCTATATCAGCCAGTCGGAAAAGGACGCGCTGCGCCCTGCCCGCCTCGACGTGCAGTCCAGTGCTTCGGCAACGACAGGCACCTATTTCGCGGACTGGGTGCTGCCCGAAGCGCGCGACCGCGCCGGGGCCGTCTATGGCGCGCAGGAAATCACGACTACGCTGGACGCCAAGGTGCAGAAGCAGGCCGAAGCCGCCGTGCGCCGTGCGCCGCTGGGCAAGGCGCAGATCGCCTTGGTCACGATGAAGACCGACGGCACCGTCGTCGCAATGGTGGGCGGCAAAAGTTACAAGGACAGCGCCTTCAACCGCGCCGTGCAGGCAAAGCGTCAGCCCGGATCGACCTTCAAGCTGTTCGTCTATCTCGCTGCTTTCCGCGCAGGCATGACACCCGAAGACATGATCGACGACACGCCGATTACCGAAGGCGAATATCGCCCCGCCAACCACGACGGGCGCTATCGCGGGCGGATAACCTTGCGGCAGGCCTTTGCCGTGTCGAGCAATGTCGCCGCCGTCCGGCTGGCGCAGCAGGTCGGCATCCGCAACGTCATCAAGGTGGCGCGCGATCTGGGCATCACCAGCCCCATTCAGGAGAATCTCTCTTCCGCGCTCGGCACGTCCGAAGTGACGATATTGGAACTGACGCAGGCCTATGCCGCCGTCGCGGCGGGGGCGTATCCGGTCGAGGCGCATGGCCTGCCGCCCGAAGAGCGTAGCTGGGTCGCGTCGATCATCGACCGGCAGAAATCGTTCAGCAGCGATCAGTTGGACATGATCCGCGACCTGCTCTCATCCGCCGCCAATCGTGGCACGGGCAGCGCGGCGGCCTTGCGCACCAGCACCTTTGGCAAGACCGGCACGACGCAGGACAATCGCGATGCGATCTTCGTGGGCTATGCGGGCGGGCTGGTGACGGCAGTGTGGGTCGGGAATGACGACAACAGCCCCCTGCCCGGCTTTGCGGGCGGTGGCGTGCCCGCGCGCGTGTGGCGCGATTTCATGGCACAGGCCATCGACGAGCCGGCCGCAGAAGTCGCCGAGCCTGAGAATGCGGCGGACCTCGTGAACGCCATCGCTAATGTGAGCGTCGCGACCGAGATCGGCAATGTGAACATCGGCATCGGACCGGACGGGGTCAATCTGGGCATCGATCCTGCCGCGCCGCAGGAGCCGGATGCGCCGGAGCCTACTCCGGCCCCGCGCATCGCACCGACACAGCCGGTAGAGAATCGCCCGCCGCCCGCGCAGTAGCGATATGTTCCTCCCCTTTTGGGGGAGGATACGAAGACTTGGCCGCAGGCCTAGTCGTAGTTGGAGAGGGATCGGAGCTATCGACAGGGTAGAACCGCTCTCCAAGTTCCGGTATCCAGCAAGCTGGCAACTTCCACTATCCTCTCCCGATGGGCGAGGAGAAACAGCAACAAAAAAGGGCGCCTCGCAGGCGCCCTTTTCCATACCGATGATCCGGTGCTTACTTCTTGAGCGTAAGGCCGCCGAAACGCTTGTTGAAGCGTGCAACCTGGCCGCCCTGATCGAGCTGACGCGTACCGCCGGTCCAGGCCGGATGCGACTTGGGATCGATATCCAGCGCCAGCGTATCGCCTTCCTTGCCCCAGGTGGAGCGGGTGCGATAGGTGGTGCCATCGGTCATCTGGACGGTGATGAAGTGGTAATCGGGATGCGTATCGGTCTTCATGGGTAATGCTCCGGTGATGGCCGGTTCCGACCGGCCTTTGGATGCGTGAAACTCTTGCGAAGGCGCGCGGTTAGCGGTTCTTCGGCGAAAAGGCAATATCTGTGTGGTTGCGGGCTACCGAATTGTTCCCCGGCGAAGGCCGGGGAACCAAGCCGTACTACTTAGGCGGGTCGGCGATCATTGCAGTGCAATGCGCTTCGGCCATCAACTTGCCGTCCGACATGGCTTTGCCCGTGAACTTGCAGATTGACCCGCGCAGCGTCGTGAATTCGACATGGATGTCGAGCAGGCAGCCCGGCTCCACCGGCGCACGGAATTTCGCGCCGTCGATGGCCATGAAATAAACGAGCTTGCCGGTTCCGGCGAGGCCCATCGATTCCACAGCCAGCACGCCCGCCGCCTGCGCAATCGCTTCGACGATCAATACGCCCGGCATAATCGGCCGTTCGGGGAAATGCCCCGCAAAGAACGGCTCGTTGATCGTCACCGCCTTGATCGCGTGGATGCTCTTGTGCGGCACCATGGCGACGACGCGGTCGATCAGCAGCATCGGGAACCGATGCGGCAGGGCCGCCATGACCCCCCGGATATCCAGGGGGCCAAGCGTTACCGGCGTTTCAACGCCAGGCGTAGTGTCCGTCATTCAGATCGACCGATCAGCGCGACGTCGGCTTCTGCGCCGGGTTCTGCGGTGCAGCGGCTGCAGGAGCAGGTGCGCCCTGACCGCGCTGCGCAGGCTGCCAACCGGCGGGCGGCGTGATGCCGACGCTGGGGACGAGCGCATTCAGTTCGGTCACGACAGCCGCGGTGATGTCCACGGTTGGCTGATAGGATACGGTCGCTTCCGGCGAGAGAACGAGATCGACCTTAGCCTTAGTCATCGCGGCCTTCAGCGCGTCGGACAGCTTGGCTGTGATCTGCTGTTCGACATAGGCGTTCGCCAGACCGATGGGCTGGCCCAAACGCTGCAGTTCCGCCTGATAGGTCTGGGTCTGCTGCTGATACTGCTCATATTGCGTCTGCAAAGCGGGGGTCGGCTTGCCGCCAGCCGCGTTGATGGCGGTCTGCAAGGCTTCGCCCTTGGTCTTCAGATCGGCGTCGATCGCAGTCTTGCGCGCATTGAAGGCATCGATCTGCGCCTTGTACGTGGTGTTCATCTGGGTACGTGCAGTGGTGTAGGCAGTGCTGGTGGCAACGGCCTGCTCCAGATTGGCGACGGCAACGCCAGCCTTCGACTGAGCGGCGGCAGGCGTGGTCGCCAGTGCAATCGCTGTCATCGGCGCGAACGCGAATGCGGCAGCTTTAAAAATATTCTTCATCAGAATTGAGTCCCTACGTTGAAAGTAATGAGTTTGTCGTTGTCCCCTGTTTCCTTCAGCAGCGCCTTCGCAATATCGATGCGGAAGGGGCCGAACGGCGAGTTCCAGTTTACACCGAAGCCGACCGAGAGGCGTGGCTTGAGCGTGTCGCCGGTGTAGATTTCCTCGAAACCGGACCGGTCGAGATAATCCGTATTCGCGTAACCCGCAGGGCACACCCCTGGCGAAACTGCGTTTGCCGATTTTCCCGGGACAGTTGCGGTGGCCTGTACGGCGCACGTACCGGCAAAATTGGTGAGGATGGGGTTCTTGATGCCGGCCACGGCGCCAACATCGACATATACCGATGGGCGCAGTCCCAGTTCTCTGGCGCCCGACCCAAGCGGAATTTCCACTTCACCGCGCGCCATATAATATATCTTGCCACCCAATGCATCGTCGGTGAAGCCGTTGCGGCTCGTGTCGCGAACGTATTTGCCGCTGCCGTCCGATGCCAGATAATAGCGCAAGACGCGCGGACCGATGCCGCGAATGGCAAATCCGCGCATCTGCGGTTCGCCCAAGAAGAAACGATCGGTCAGACGAACGCGCTCGATTTCGACAGGCGTAGCACCTGTGTTATCGAAGCGCGCGCCTTCCAGAGAATGAATATAGCCGCCTTCGGCAGTCAGGCTGGCGATGAAGCCGCTGCCGATGTTGAAATGCTTGCTGCCCGCAAGGCGCGTCTTCACATATTTCACGCTGCCGCCCAGCCCAGCAATGTCCTGACTGAGCGTGAGGCTCTGCCCGCGCGTCGGGCGGATGCGATTGTCGCGATTGTCGAATATAAGCGAATAGCCGATGGACGAAGTCGTTCGCTTTCCGATGGCATCGCACAGATACCGGCCGGCCTGCCGGGAGTCGCAGAAATCGGTATCGCTGTTGCCGCGGATGCCGTCGCCGTTGTTATCGGAGAAAAATGTGCCGCGGGCCAGCGTCACATTGTCGAGGCTCACCCCATAACGCAGCGCCAGTGACATATATTCGGTCAGCGGCACACCTGCTCGAAGCTGGAAGCCGGTGCTGGTCTGCTGATAAGTCGTATTACGGTCGTTGTTGAGACCATATTGGAAGCTGTTCAGATCGCGGCGGAAGATGTCGCCACCCACGGCGATGTTCTTGTCGAGCAGATACGGCTCGGTAAAGCCGACTTCCACCGACTTGGAATAGGCCGAATAATTGACGCTGGTGCGCAGTTCCTGGCCCTTGCCGCGGAAGTTGCGCTGCGTGATCGAGCCGGAAATGATGAAGCGTTCAAGGCTGGAATAGCCCGCCGACAGCGACAGTTCGCCGGTCGATTTTTCTTCGACATTGGTTTCCAGAATGATGCGGTCGGGCGTGGAACCCGGCTTCTGTTCGATATCCAGCTTTTCCTGGAAGAAACCGAGCGAATTGATGCGGTCCTTCGACCGCTTGACCGCGAAGCTGTTGAACGCGTCGCCTTCCGCCACGCGGAATTCGCGGCGCACGACCTTGTCCTGCGTCAGCGTGTTGCCGTTGATGTCGATCCGCTCGACATAGACGCGCGGCGCATTGCCGATGCGGAACGTGATCCCCATCGTCAGGTCTTCCTTGCTCCGGTTGAAATCCGGAGACACGTCGGCAAAGGCATAGCCGAACAGACCGGCAGTTTCGTTCAGATTGTCGACGGTATCCTCGACCTTCTTCGCGTCGTACCAGTCGCCCTTCTTCATCGGCAGCAGCTTGGTCAGCGAATCGCCGGACAGATCGCGAATGTCGCTTTCCACCTTCACGTCGCCGAACTTGTAGCGCTCACCTTCTTCCACCACATAGGTGATGATGAAGTCCTGCTTGTCGGGCGTCAGTTCGGCCACGGCGGAAATAACGCGGAAATCGGCATAGCCGTTGGTCAGGTAGAATTGGCGCAGCTTCTGCTGGTCATAGGCAAGCCGATCGGGATCGTAGCTGGTGCCTGAAGAGAACAAGCGGAACCAGCGTGCAGCCTTGGTCGCCATTTCGCCTTGCAGGCGGCCGTCCTTGAACTTCTCATTGCCGATGATGTTGATCTGGCGAACCTTGGACTTTGGCCCCTCGGTAATTTCGAAGACGATATCGACGCGGTTCTGATCGAGCTGCACCATCTTCGGTTCGATCGTTGCTGCAAAGCGGCCCTGACGGCGATACAGTTCGATGATGCGGGCAACGTCGGCGCGGACCTTCGACCGGGTATAGATCTGGCGCGGCGCCAGCTTGATTTCCGGCCGAATCTTGTCTTCCTTCAGCCGCTTGTTGCCTTCCAGCACGATGCGGTTGATGACCGGGTTTTCCTTGACCTCGATGGTCAACGTGCCGTTGTCGTCGCGGATCTGCACATCGGCGAACAATTCCGTTTCGAACAGGTCACGCAGCGCCTGATCCAGAGTTTCGCGCGTATAGGGCTGGCCGACGCGCAGCTTTGTGTAGGAAAGGATCGTGTCCGATTCCAGACGCTGCTGCCCGGTGATGTTGATTGCCTTGACCGGCGCAGCGATCTGCGCCGCCGGGGGCGTCGCTGGCGCGGCAGCAGGCGCAGTGGGGGCACGGGTCTGCGCGGAGGCAGGCAATCCGGCCAGCATCGTTCCCGTCAACAGAGCGACCAGCGCCATGCGCTTCGCCGCCGGCCTGTCGAAATTGCTGCTTTTGGTCGCTGTCACCCGCATCACCCTTGAAATAAAGTCACGGCCATCGGCCACATGTAAAAAACACAGCACGCGGCTGTTGCAAATTGTTGCTCGATCCTTGGCGAGCCTCACTGCCTCAACCGGCTCAGCCGATCAAGCCAGACAGGCTTCTCCACAGTCCGAAAGACGACAAATCGTTGAAAGTCACGAACACCATCAGGCTCAGGAGCACCATCAGGCCGGATCGATAGGCCATTTCCTGCACCTGTGGGCTGACCGGACGCCCCTTTATCCCCTCGAATGCGTAAAACAGCAGATGCCCGCCATCCAGCATCGGGATTGGCAACAAGTTGATGAACCCCAAGTTAATCGAGATGAAGGCCATCAGGAAGATGAAGCTCTGCCACCCCATATTAGCGGCCTGTCCGGACACATCGGCGATCTTCAGCGGGCCACCCAGTTCCTTCATCGACCGACGACCCGTAATGATCTGCCACAGGCCATCCATCGACGAGCTGAAAAGCTGCACCACCTTGCGCGCACCGACGACCGGCGCTTCGATCAGGCTGACGGGGCGGAACACCAGCGGCGCAGACGCCACGCCAAGCTGCCCAAGACGGAAGACATTGCCGAAGCGGTCCTTTTCGATCCGCGTGCCCGCCGCAATCGATACATCGAATCGCTGACCGTTGCGCTCCACCACATAGGGCAGCACTTCATTGGGGCGCAGAGTGACGATGGATGAGATGTCCGTGAAGCTGCCAATGTCGCGGCCCATGATGCTGACGATCCGGTCGCCTGCCTTCAGGCCAGCCGATTGCGCCGCCGATCCGTTCGACACGGCACCGACGACAGGCGGCGCTTCCGGATCGCCCTGTATATAGGCCAGCGCACCGAGCAGCAGGATCGCAGCGAGGAAATTGATCGCGGGACCGGCAAATACGATGGCGGCGCGTTGCCACACCGGCTTGGCCGGGAAACTTTCGGCGCGGTCCTGCGCAGACATCGTCAACCATTCCGGATCGGTCTGGCTGGCGGCGTTCATGTCGCCCTTGAACTTCACATAGCCGCCCAGCGGGAGCATCGCGAGACGCCAGCGCGTGCCGCGCTTATCGACCCAGGCGAACAGCTCCTTGCCGAATCCGATCGAGAACGCTTCCGCCTTCACGCCGCACCAGCGCCCGACGATGTAATGCCCAAATTCATGGACGAAAACCAGCGGGCCGATGATGGCGAGAAAGGCAAAGACGGTCAGCAGGAGGCTTGGATTTTCAATCAAACTTGGACTCTTTCCACGATGCGGGACGCGGCGTGGCGGGCCGCGCCATCCGCCTCCAGTATCTCCGCAATCGAGCGGGGCGTTGGCGCGCTATAGCCTGACAGCACCTCTTCCACAATCGCGGCGATATCGAGGAAGCCGATACGCCCCGACAGAAAGGCAGCAACCGCCACTTCATTGGCCGCGTTGAGCGTGGCGGGATGCCCGCCCCCTGCCCTTGCCGCATCGCGCGCCAGCCGCAGACCGGGGAAGCGGACGGGATCAGGGGCCTCGAAATCCAGCCGACCGATCGTCACCAGATCTAGGGGCAAGCAAGGCGTCGTGATCCGTCTGGGCCATGCAAGGGCATGAGCGATGGGGATGCGCATGTCGGGGCTGCCCAACTGCGCGAGTGTCGAACAATCGCGATATTCGACCATCGAATGAATGACCGATTGCGGGTGGACGAGGATTTCGATGTTGTCGAGACCTACGGGGAACAGGTGATCGGCTTCGATCAGTTCCAGCCCCTTGTTCATCATCGTGGCACTGTCGATGCTGATCTTCGCGCCCATCGACCAGTTGGGATGCTTGACCGCCTGCGCGGGCGTGACGGCTGCCATCTGCTCGCGCGTAAACTCACGGAACGGTCCGCCGCTGGCGGTCAGCGTGATACGTCGCACGTCTTCCATGCTTCCGCCCGCAAGGCATTGGAAAATCGCGTTATGTTCGCTGTCCACGGGCAACAGCGTCGCGCCGGATTCGCGCACCGCCTGCATCATCAGCGCACCGGCCGACACCAGCGATTCCTTGTTGGCAAGCGCCACCGTATGCCCACGTTCCAGCGCGGCCAGTGTCGGCTCCAGTCCTGCGGTGCCGACGATGGAGGCCATCGTCCAGTCTACATCGAGCCGTGCGACATCGATCAACGCCTGCGCGCCTGCCTCGGCACGGATGCCGCTGCCCGCCAGTGCATCGCGCAGATCGGCGTAGAGCGCTTCCTGCCCGATCACCGCCACGTCCGCGCGATATTTCCGCGCCGCCGCCGCCAGTGCCGCTACATCGCTATGCGCGGTAAGCGCGACGACTTGCCATGCGCCTTCGTCCCGCCCCACAAGATCGAGGGTGGAGGTGCCGACCGACCCGGTCGCTCCGAAAATCGATATACGCCGCGTCATAGCAACCCCGGCAGCACGACCAGCAAGGCCGCGAGCGGTGCGGCAGTCACGACGCCGTCCAGCCGATCCAGCACACCGCCATGACCGGGGAGCAGATTGCCGCTATCCTTCACCCCTGCCCTCCGCTTGAGCGCGCTTTCGAACAGATCGCCGCCTTGCGCCGCCACCGCCAATATCCCGCACGCCGCCGCCAGACGCAGCGGCAATCCCGCCATGAAGTGCAGCGTAAAGCCAAAGGCCAGCGCCGCGAGAACGCCGCCGCCCAGCCCAGCCCATGTCTTTGACGGACTGATAGACGGCGCGAGCTTCGGCCCACCGATGGAGCGCCCCGCAAAATATGCACCGATGTCCGTCGCCCACACCAGCCCCAGCGCCCAGAATGCCAGCAGCAATCCACCCGACTGCGCGCGCAGGAATAGCAGCGCCAGCACCGGCACACCGACATAGAGGATGCCCAGCGCCAATCGGATAGACCGCGTGATCGCGGCCACGAATATCACCGCACCAAACAATAAGCCGATGGCAAGAAAGGATGGCCCCGCCGCTAACGGATCGGGCGCCATGATCGCCAGCGGCACGCAAATCGCGAACATCGACAATCGCCGCGCCCGCGCATCCGCGCCAATCAAGCTCGCCCATTCGCCCTGCATCAACACACCGGCTAGCGAAGCCAGCATCCAGAACAATATATGCCCCATCAACAGGCAAGCGACGGCTACACAGATCAGTGCGAGGCCAACGATGGCGCGCGTTTTCAGGTCGCTAGGGCGCACCGTCATGACGTCATCCGGCCCGAATATGCGTCAAAGGCCACCATAGCGGCGGTCGCGACCCTTGAACGTGTCCAGCGCCTGCACCAGCGCATCGCTGCCGAAATCGGGCCATAAAGTGTCGGTAAAATAGAGTTCGGCATAGGCCGCCTGCCATAGCAGGAAGTTGCTCAGCCGTTGTTCGCCCGATGTACGGATCAGCAGATCGAGCGGCGGCAGGTTCGCGGTGTCCAGCGCCGCATCGAGATGATCGGTGCCGATATCCTTCGGCGCGATCTCGCCTGCCGCGGCGCGCGTCGCCAGCGACTGCACCGCGCGGATCATTTCATCCTGCGAACCGTAATTCAGCGCAATCGCGAGGATGGGACCACTATTGCCCGCCGTCCGGGCGATGGCATCATCGATCAACGTGACCAGCGAAGGCTCCAGCGCGCGATAATTGCCGATGACCCGCAACCGCACATCATCCGCCACCAGTTCGTCGATATCCGCTTCGATGAACCGCCGCAGCAGGCCCATCAGATCGGCGATCTCCGCCGCAGGCCGCTTCCAGTTTTCGGAAGAAAAGGCATAAAGCGTTAGGCATTCGATGCCCAGTTCCCGCGCCGCGCGGGCCGTGCGTCGCACTGCGTCCACGCCTGCCTTATGTCCGGCAAAGCGCGGCAGAAGGCGCTTTTTCGCCCAGCGCCCATTGCCATCCATGATGATCGCGACATGCCGCGCCCCATGATCGGCAAAACCATGAGGAGAAACGCCCGGATGCGTGTGAGTGGATGCCTGCGTTGCCACAATCGAACTATGTGCCGATTTACAGTCTATTGGCCAAGTATTTCTTTTTCCTTGGCACCGGCGGCGGCATCGATATCGGCGATGGTCGCGTCGGTCATCTTCTGCACTTCGGTTTCCAGGCGCTTGCGATCGTCCTCGCTGATTTCGCCCTTCTTTTCATCGACTTTCAGGCTGTCCATGCCATCGCGTCGCACGTTGCGAACGGCAATACGCGCGCCTTCGGCATATTTGCTGGCGAGCTTGGCCAGTTCCTTACGGCGTTCCTCGGTCAGGTCGGGGATCGGCAGGCGAAGCGTGGTGCCATCGGTAATCGGGTTGAGGCCCAGACCCGCAGATCGGATCGCCTTTTCCACCGGGGTCACATTGCTGCGGTCCCACACCTGCACCGAAAGCATACGCGGCTCGGGTGCGGAAACAGTCGCGACCTGATTGAGCGGCATGTGCGACCCATAGACTTCCACCGTCACCGGATCGAGCAGTGCTGTGTTCGCACGGCCCGTGCGCAGGCCCGACAGATCGCCCTTGAGCGATTCGACGGCCCCCGCCATGCGGCGTTCCAGATCGGCTTTGCTATATTGCGCCATGATTAGTTCTCCTGAAGCGATTTCTAATCAGATGAAATCTGATGGCTCGGAAATCGCGTTAAACACACAAATCAGAGTGATTGGTCCGATATCATCGGATCAATCACTCTGAGCTTGGACGACAGTCGCTACGCCTTCGCCTGCCAGCACCTTTGCAAGGTTGCCGGTTTCGCGAATGTTGAACACGACGATCGGAATATTGTTTTCGCGGCACAGCGCAATCGCGCTGGCGTCCATGACTTTCAGATGATCGTTCAACACCTTGTCGAAAGTCACTGTTTCATAACGGGTAGCGGTCGCCACCTTCTTGGGATCGGCATCGTACACGCCATCGACGCTGGTCCCCTTGAACAGCGCATCGCAGCCCATTTCGGCAGCGCGCAGCGCAGCGGCAGTGTCGGTGGTGAAGAACGGGTTGCCGGTGCCAGCGGCGAAGATCACGATCCGCCCCTTTTCCAGATGCCGTTCCGCCTTGCGCCGGATATAGGGTTCGCACACGCTGGCCATCGGGATCGCCGACTGGACACGGGTGTCATGCCCCATGCGCTCCAGCGCGTTCTGCACGGCGAGCGCGTTCATCACCGTGGCAAGCATACCCATATAATCGGCGCTGGTCCGGTCAAACCCCTTGGCCGCCGCCGCAAGGCCGCGGAAGATGTTACCGCCACCCACGACGACGCACAGTTCATATCCGGTGGCACTCGCCGCGGCGATTTCGCCCGCAACGCGGTCCACGGTTTCCGGGTCGATGCCGAACTGGCCCGACCCCATCAATACTTCGCCCGAAAGCTTGAGCAGGATGCGCTTGAAGGCTGGCCGAGTCATGCGGGGCGGTTATCCTGTCTGATCATGGAAATGGCGCGCACCTTAGGGAGTGCGCGCCATGATGTGAAGCGGGGTTTTGGTGTTTAGAGCGGTGCTGAAGACCGCTCGCTTAAGTCACCCACCAAACCCGTTCGGTTCGCGCCTGTCCTGAGCGCCTGCCGTGGCAGGCAGTCGAAGGGCTGCTCGAAACGAACGGATATGGGTATGGCGGTCGTTTAGACCCCAGCGGCCGCCGCAACTTCTGCTGCGAAGTCGCTGACTTCCTTTTCGATGCCTTCGCCAAGCTGGAAGCGGACATAGCCCTTCAGCGTGATCGACTTGCCTGCATCCTTTGCGGCCTTGGCAACGACGTCGGCAACCGGCGTCTTGTTGTCCATGACGAACAACTGGCTGAGCAGTGCGTTTTCCTTGGCGTACTTGGCCACCGCACCGTCGACCATCTTGGCGACGATTTCGGCAGGCTTGCCCGATTCGGATGCCTTTTCCGCAGCGATCGAACGCTCACGCTCCAGCAATGCCGGATCGATATCGGACGCAGAGAGCGCCAGCGGGAAGGCAGCGGCGATGTGCATCGCGATCTGCTTGCCCAGCGGTTCCAGAACGTCGGTCGGCGCATCGCCTTCCAGAGCGACCAGAACGCCGATCTTGCCGAGACCCGGCGCAGCAGCATTGTGCACATAAGGAACGACAACGCCCTGATCGACCGACAGATGGGCCAAACGACGCAGCGTCTGGTTTTCGCCGATGGTGGCGATGTTCGCAACCAGCTTTTCCGAAACGGTGCCGCCGGTAGGATAAGCAGCGTTCGCAAGCGTTTCCGCGTCGGCGGCCTGCGTGTCGAGCGCGATCTGCGCTACGTTACGCACGAACTCCTGGAACTGGTCGTTCTTCGCGACGAAATCGGTTTCGCTGTTCACTTCAACGGCAACGCCCTTGGTCCCGGCGACGACAACGCCGACCAGACCTTCAGCAGCGGTGCGGCTGGACTTCTTCTGCGCAGCGGCCAGACCCTTGGCACGCAGCCAATCGGATGCTGCTTCGATATCGCCATTGGATTCGGTCAGCGCCTTCTTGCAGTCCATCATGCCCGCGCCCGAACGGTCGCGCAGTTCCTTGACAGTGGCGGCGGTAATCTCGGCCATCGTGATTTCCTTTATTCTATTTCAAATGTGCGGGAGGGCGCGATCCCTTGCGGAAGAACGCGCCCTTTACCCTGCAAAGTTTTCAGTTTGGAGTACCCGATCCCTCCCCGTTCGCCCTGAGCTTGTCGAAGGGCCGTCCTTCCTAAAAAGAACAAGGCTTCGACAAGCTCAGCCCGAACGGTTTTGGTCGATGTACCCAGCCTGTCAGGCGTCGGTGGCGGTTGCCTCTGCCGGAGCGACTTCGATAGCCGCTTCTTCAGGAAGCGGTTCGTCCATCGCGCCCAGGTCAACGCCCGAAGCCTGCACGGCGCCACGGTTGCCCTTGGTCGCTGCAGCAGCGATCGCATCGCAGTACAAGCGGATGGCGCGGCTTGCGTCATCGTTTGCAGGAACAGGGAACGCGATGCCGTCAGGCGATACGTTCGAATCGAGGATCGCAACAACCGGAATACCCAGCGTGTTGGCTTCCTTGATCGCCAGCTCTTCCTTGCCTGCGTCGATCACGAACATCACGTCAGGGATGCCGCCCATGTCGCGGATGCCGCCCAGCGACATTTCCAGTTTTTCGCGCTCGCGCGTCATCTGGAGCACTTCCTTCTTGGTCAGGCCGTGGGTATCACCCGACAGCTTTTCCTCAAGAGTCTTGAGACGCTTGATCGAACCCGAAATCGTCTTCCAGTTGGTGAGCATACCGCCCAGCCAGCGATGGTTGACGAAGTGCTGGCCCGAACGGCGTGCGGCT
The DNA here is from genome assembly GCF_027925545.1 of Sphingobium sp. BS19. Lineage (NCBI taxonomy): Bacteria > Pseudomonadati > Pseudomonadota > Alphaproteobacteria > Sphingomonadales > Sphingobiaceae > Sphingobium > Sphingobium sp. BS19. The sequence goes on along the minus strand of NZ_BSEF01000009.1, from coordinate 120,302 downwards.
TCTGCGATAGGATCTTGGGCCTGACGCTTGGTGCCGACGAACAGCACCTTGCCGCCGCTGGCGACGCTGGCCGACACGAAGTCGAGCGCACGGGCGAACAGCGGAACGGTCTGCGAAAGGTCGAGGATGTGGATACCGTTGCGGTCGCCGAAGATGTACGGCTTCATGCGCGGGTTCCAGCGGTGAGTCTGGTGGCCAAAGTGCGCGCCAGCTTCGATCAATTGCTGCATCGAGACGACAGGTGCCGCCATAATAGTTCTCCTTACCGGTTGGACCTCTGGGAATCAGTGACCTTCTGGATCCTCTCAAAGAGGCCGTCCGGCACCGGGATGTGCGATTCCCATGTGGATTGGAGCGCGGCCTTTATCGGCCTTGTCGTCGCAATGCAAGGCTTGACAAGTGCTGCGGTATAGAACAAATAGTGAACATCGGGAACAAACGGCGGTTTCGGGCGGTTTGCGAAGATAAGTCCGGTGAGCCGTGCCTGCGGTCAGATGGAAGGGTCAGTACGATGTTTGGTATGATTGCTGCTTTCGTGTTCGTTACGGGTTTTGCCTTTGCCATCGGCGTGATCGCTTGGATGTTCGCCCATTATCAGGAAAAGATCGTGGCTGCCCTTCTGGTAGAGCCGATGCCGCAAACGGTCCGCGTCTATAATGTTCGGATCAGCCGTCCCCGCGTCCGCCCTGTTCAGACGGCGCGGGCCAACCCGACCCGCACTGCTTTGGCCGCCTGAAAATCCAACAGCGAGGCGGCCCTGCCTATCGCGTATGGGCGACCTTAGAGAAGTTATAGCGCCCGCGTCAGGTTACGGAAGGCGGCACATCCTTCGACCGCAGCACCTTGCCATAGCTGGCAATGCCGAACGGGATAAGCGCCACATACAATAGGCTGATCGCCAGCAGCGTATGCCACGGCACCGTCATCAACAGTGCAGCGAGCAGTCCCGCAACGAGTATTGCTTCCATCCGGATCGTCTTACGCAGACGCAAGGACGACCAACTGAACGTGGCGACATTGGATATCATCAGAAACGCAATGAATGCCGTCCACGGAGCGACAACATACCAGGCGCGGAATATGTCGAGCCCGGTCACGAACCAGAGATACAACGGCACGAACGTCAGCCCCGCTCCCGCTGGCGCTGGAACGCCGGTCAGGAACCCGGCGGACTTATGCGGCTGAACATCCGCGTCGATATTGGCATTGAACCGCGCCAGCCGAAGCGCACAGGACAAGGCATGGGCCAGAGCGAATATCCAGCCGATCTTCGGCATGGTCTGCAACGACCAGAGATAAAGGATGAGCGTAGGCGCGACGCCAAAGGCGATCACGTCGGACAGCGAGTCCAGCTCCGCGCCGAACCGGCTTTCCCCGCGCAACAGCCGCGCTATGCGTCCATCCAGTCCGTCCAGAACACCGGCCAGCACGATGCACGCCACCGAACGCTCCCAATCCCCGGCAATGCCATAGCGCACACCAGTCAGGCCGAAGCACAATGCCATCGCTGTAACCGCGTTGGGTGCCAGCATCCGCAAGGTGATGCCACGTCGCAATCCGCGGGGAATGGCGCGCCGCCTTTGCCTCACTGCAGCACGCCCGTCAGTATCTGCTTCTCGCCGATCTTGGCGATCACGGTTTCACCCGCCACCGTCCGCTGCCCCAGTACCACGCGTGGTACGGTTCCGGCGGGAAGATACAGATCGACGCGGCTGCCAAAGCGGATCAGGCCGATGCGCTGGCCCGCGGCTACGATATCGCCCGGCTTCACGAACGGCACGATGCGGCGCGCTACCAGACCGGCAATTTGCGTAAACCCGATTCGCACGCCGTCCGATCGCTCGACCAATATGTGCTGCCGCTCATTATCTTCACTGGCTTTGTCGAGATCGGCGTTCAGGAACTTGCCGGAGATATACACGACGTTCTTGATCGTCCCGCGAATGGGCGTGCGGTTGATGTGGACATCGAACACGCTCATGAACATCGACACACGGATCATCGGCGCATCGCCCAAACCGTCCGGCCCGGCCATTTCGCGCGGCGGCGTGACGTTCTGGATCAGTGTCACCAGCCCATCGGCTGGCGCGACCAGCAAACTCTCGTCCTGCGGCGTCGCGCGAATGGGATCGCGGAAAAACGTCAATACCCAGATGGTTACGATCACCATCAGCCACCCGATGGTTTCCCATCCCACGACGAAGAACAGCCCCGTTATCGCAGCCGCAATTGCGCCGAACTTGCGACCTTCGGGATGCACGGCGGGGAACCGCCATTTGATGCCGCCGCCCGTAGCGACAGTGAATTCGTTGTTTTCCATTGGCTCGTCTTAGGGAGTGAGATTGCTACTGACAACGCTCGAAACCCGGACCGTTTCCGTTCAGGTTGCAAAGCGGCAAAATCCCCAACCCGACAGTTGAACATTTTGGCCGCTTTCCCTAGACGCAATCGCAACTTCCTATCCCCAGTGCACAGAAAGCGAAGCAGACGCATGGCGAAGATCAAAGTCAAAAATCCGATAGTCGAACTCGACGGCGACGAGATGACGCGCATCATCTGGGAATGGATTCGCGAACGCCTGATCAAGCCTTATCTCGACATTGACCTCAAATATTACGACCTGTCCGTTCAGAAGCGCGACGAAACCAACGACCAGATCACGGTCGACAGCGCCAAGGCGATCCAGCAGTACGGCGTCGGCGTGAAGTGCGCAACGATCACCCCCGACGAACAACGCGTCGAGGAATTCGGCCTCAAGAAAATGTGGAAGTCGCCCAACGGCACGATCCGCAACATTCTGGGCGGTGTGGTGTTCCGCGAACCCATCGTCATCAAGAACGTGCCGCGCCTCGTCCCCGGCTGGACCGATCCGATTGTCGTCGGACGTCATGCTTTTGGCGACCAGTATAAGGCCACCGACTTCCGTGTCCCAGGTCCCGGCAAGCTGCGCCTCGTCTGGGATGGCGACAATGGCGAGAAGATTGACGAGGAAGTGTTCCAGTTCCCAAGCGCGGGTGTCGCCATGGGTATGTACAATCTGGACGATTCGATCCGCGATTTCGCCAGGGCGAGCATGAACTATGCGCTCGACCGCAAATGGCCGCTGTATCTTTCGACCAAGAACACCATCCTGAAGGCCTATGACGGCCGCTTCAAGGATCTGTTCCAGGAAGTGTTCGACGCCGATTTCGCTGCCAAGTTCAAGGAAGCAGGCATCGTTTACGAACATCGTCTGATCGACGACATGGTTGCTTCCGCGCTCAAGTGGAGCGGCAAGTTCGTGTGGGCGTGCAAGAATTACGACGGCGACGTGCAGTCGGACACAGTGGCGCAGGGCTTCGGATCGCTCGGCCTCATGACTTCGGTGCTGATGTCGCCCGACGGCAAGACCATCGAAGCAGAAGCTGCGCATGGCACCGTCACGCGCCACTATCGCATGCATGAACAGGGCAAGGCCACGTCGACCAACCCTATCGCGTCGATCTTCGCATGGACGCAGGGCCTCTCGTTCCGCGGCAAGTTCGACGACACACCGGACGTCACGCGCTTTGCTGAAACCCTGGAGCGGGTGTGCATCGAAACCGTCGAAAGCGGCAAGATGACCAAGGATCTTGCCCTGCTGATCGGCCCCAATCAGGCGTGGATGACGACGGAGCAGTTCTTCGAAGCGATCCGTGCCAATCTGGAAACGGAAATGGCTAGCTGGAAATAAGTCGGAACCGAAATGACCGGTTGAATGTTCGGCTCCATTGACGGGTATCCCTGTCGATGGGGCCGAATTTCTTTCAAGGATAGTAGATGACAACCGCGGCACGCAAACGCCTGGAAATCCGTAATGCCGCGCCGACCGATGTGCGGGCGATCCAGCGGCTGATCGAGCGCGCTTACCCTGGCATGCCAGGCTATTCCCCTGCCACTATCAGGGGCCAGATCAACAACTTCACCGAAGGCTGCTTCGTCGCACTGTATGACAACAAGGTCGTGGGCTATTGCGCGACGATGCGCGTCAGCAAGGCGATGGCGTTTTCCCCGCACGACTGGGAAGAAATCACCGCCAACGGTTTCGGCACCCGGCACAGCGCGGCAGGAGAGTGGCTATACGGTTATGAGATGGCCGTCGATCCGCGCCAGCGCGGCCTACGCATCGGTCAGCGACTATATGATGAGCGCAAGGAACTGGCCGAGCAGCTCGATCTGCATGGCATCGTGATTGCCGGGCGCCTGCCGGGTTACGCCCGCGCCAAGCGCCGCATCGGAACACCGCAGGATTATCTGGAGGGTGTGATTGCCGGCAAGCTGCGCGATCCGGTCCTTAGCTTTCAGCTCAAGAACCAGTTCGAGCCGATTGGCGTTCTGGAAAACTATCTGCCCGAAGATAAGGCGTCGGATGGCAACGCCGCGCATATGGTCTGGCGCAATCCCTATGTAGATCCGGACGAAGCACCCGAAATGCGCGTCCCGCGCGGCGTCGAAAGCGTGCGTCTGGCGACATGCCAGTTACAAGCGCGTGCCGTTGCCGATTTTGACGAGTTCATCCGCAATATCGAATATTTCGTGGATGTTGCAGCGGATTATCGGTCTGACTTCATCATCTTCCCCGAGTTATTCACACTGCCGCTGCTCTCGTTCGAAACGAAGAAGCTATCTCCCATGGAGGCGATCGACCGGCTGACCAATTATACGCCGCGACTGACCAAGGAACTGGCGCGCATGGCGCTGGAGTATAATGTCAACATCATCGGCGGATCGCACCCCACCCGCACCGACGATGATGACGTACAGAATGTCGCCTATGTCGCGTTACGCGACGGGTCCGTGCATTCGCAGGAAAAGATCCACCCTACTCCCAACGAAGCCTTCTGGTGGAATATCAAGGGCGGAGATTCGCTGGACGTCATCCAGACCGACTGCGGACCAATCGGCGTGCTGATCTGCTACGATAGCGAATTTCCAGAGCTTGCCCGCCGCCTGGTCGATCAGGGTGCGCGGATGATCTTTGTCCCCTTCTGCACGGACAGCCGTTCCGGCTATATGCGGGTGCGGTACTGCGCGCAGGCGCGCGCAATCGAGAACCAGTGTTACGTCATCATGTCCGGCAACGTCGGCAATTTGCCGAATGTCGACAACATGGACATTCAGTACGCCCAAAGCTGCATATTGACGCCCTGCGACTTGCCCTTTGCGCGCGATGGAATTGCAGCGGAAGCGAGCGAGAATGTCGAGACGCTGACCATTGCCGACGTCAATCTTGCCGACTTAAGCTGGGCGCGCGCGGAAGGGACCGTCCGCAACCTGCGCGACCGCCGCTTCGATCTGTATCATATCGAATGGGATAATAATGTCGGACAGGGCCATGCGCCGAGCGGCGGCCCTGTTCCTGCAGGCGGCCACAACTCCCCCGGCGGCGGTTGATAAAAAGCGTGCATTTGGGCCAATAGGGCGCTGACAAACACGCATTCCGGTGCATAAGGGGAAAATGGCAGCGGAATTCAATCATACCGGCCTTAGCGACGCTCTGGTCATCCTGGGCGCAGCGGGTCTCGTAATCCCCGGCTTCGCCCGTTTTCGCATAAGCCCAGTCATCGGCTTCATTCTCGTCGGTTTGGCCGTAGGCCCGGCCGGCCTCGGATCGTTGATCGATCAATATCCCTGGCTGTACTACATCACCATTTCCGATCCGAAGGCGATTGCCCCCTTTGCGGAACTTGGGATCATCCTGCTCCTGTTCTCCATCGGGCTTGAACTGAGTTTCAAGCGATTGTGGACGATGCGCACCCAAGTGTTCGGGGTCGGCGCTGCCGAACTACTCATAAGCGCCGCCATAATCGGCGTCGCGCTCTATCTGATCGGGCAGGGAATCGGAGGCGCCGTAGGTCTCGGCCTTGCGCTTGCACTTTCCTCGACAGCGCTGGTGTTACCAATGGTGGGTACGCAGACTGCCGTCGGACGATCCGCATTTGCCATGCTCCTGTTCGAAGATTTGGCACTGGTGCCGATCATCTTCCTGCTTGGCGCGCTCGCCCCCACGGCCAGCGAAGCGGGATGGGTCGGCCTGGTCGATACACTCGTTAAAGGCGGCGTTACCATCGTGGTGATGCTGGTGCTTGGGCGTTTCACCCTGCCACACATCTTCAGCCAGGCAGCGCGCACCAAGAGCCCCGAAGTGTTTCTGGCTGCCAGCCTGCTGGTCGTGATCATTTCCAGCCTCGCGACTGCGCTCGTGGGTCTATCGCCGATCGTTGGGGCATTGCTTGCGGGCATATTGATCGCCGAAACCGATTACCATGGCGAAGTCGAAGTGATGACCGCCCCGTTCAAGGGATTGGCGCTCGGCGTCTTCCTCATCACTGTGGGGATGAGCCTGGACCTGCGCGTTATCGCCGCAAACTGGTCGATCCTGTTGCTTGCCGTAGTCGGCGTGGTGATCGCGAAAACGATCGTCACAACACTACTGCTGCGCTTTTCAGGCGTCAGCAGAGGCGTGTCGCTGGAAGTCGGCGTGCTCATGTCCAGCCCTTCGGAAACCACCCTGATCGTGCTGACCGCGGCATCGGCGGCGCAACTCATTCTGCCTTCAACGGCAGCTTTCTGGCAGATCGTGACGGCAATCGGCCTAACCATCACGCCCTTGCTGGCCCGGATAGGCCACGACATTGCACGGCGACTGGAACTCGCTGGATCGGAAGAGCCCACTCCGCTGGGTGAGGAAGGCGCACAACCGGCAGCGGTGGTCATCGGCTTCGGCCGTGTGGGGCACATGGTATGCGATCTGTTAAAGTTGCATAATCAGCCTTTCATCGCCGTGGAATCGGACGCGGACGTCGTCGCGACGGCACGCCGAAATGGCTATCCGATCCTGTTTGGCGATGTGTCCCGCGCCGAGATGCTCGATAAACTACGCCTCGGCCATGCGCGCGCGTTGATCCTGACGATGGACGATCCGGTGTTATCGGTGCGCGTTACGCGACGAGTGCGCGGTTGGGTGCCCGATTTGCCGATCATCGCCCGTGCACGCGATACCGATCATGCAGCAGAGTTATACAAGGCCGGCGCGAGCGACGCCGTGCCGGAGACACTCGAAAGCTCATTGCAACTTGCCGAGACGGCGCTGGTCGACCTGGGCGTTGCGATGGGACCGGTCATCGCCTCGATCCATCAGATGCGCGAAGATCTGCGCGAGGGGATCAAGGAAGCGGCGGACATGGATAAGGCGCCCAAGCTCAGGAAATTGCGCGCCGAAGATGCGTAACTATCGACGTGTCTATTCTAGCATCCCATACGGCTCAATGTGCTGAATAAGATCCAGTCGGTTACCATAAAGATCTTCAAAAACGGCCACCGTGCCATAATTCTCGTACCGGGGCTCTTCAACACAACGGACCCCACGCTCCAGATAAGCTGCGTAATCCTTCTTGAAATCATCGGTATTCAAAAAGAGAAAAACCCGACCGCCCGTCTGATTTCCAACGTAGGCCGCCTGTCTTTCCGTTTCAGCTTTTGCCAGCAAAATACACCCAGCCCTACTTCCCGCCGGAGCGACCACAACCCAGCGCTTTTGCGGCGAGAGGACGTTATCCAACCGCACTTCAAAGCCCAGTTTCTCTACGTAAAACTGAATCGCTTCATCGTAATCATGGACTAGCAACGCGGTGAGAAAAAGTTGTTGGGTCATAGTGCGTCAAATTACTCAGGCACCGCCGCCAAAGTCGCCTTGACCGCGTCAAGCGCTGCTTCCGCCTTGTCCCCTTGCGGACCGCCGCCCTGTGCCATGTCCGGACGACCACCGCCGCCCTTTCCACCCAATGCTTCGACACCCGCACGGACAAGATCGACCGCGCTGATGCTGCCCGATAAATCGTCAGTTACACCCACGGCTATCGTTGCGCGACCATCGACTACGGCCACGATGGTCGACACGCCGCTGCCCAGCGTTGCTTTGTTTTGGTCGACCAGTCCGCGCAGTTCCTTGGGATCCAGCCCCTGAATAACCTGCCCCATGAAGGCGATATTGCCGACCTGCTCCGGCCCGGCAGGCGCGGAAGTCCCTCCCCCGCCGCCAAGCGCCAGGGCTTTTTTCGCGTCAGCCAGTTCGCGTTCCAGCTTACGGCTTTGCTCTACGAGAGCCGCGATGCGCGCAGGCACGTCGTCTGGTGCAGTCCGGAGCGTTGCCGCCGCTTGCTTAAGGCGGTCGTCACGATCGATCAGCCAGAGGCGCGCCGCTTCGCCCGTCAGTGCTTCGATACGGCGAATACCGCTGGAAACGGCGCTTTCCGATACGATCTTGAACAGGGCGATGTCGCCCGTTGCGCGGACATGCGTGCCGCCACATAACTCGACCGAATAATGCAGGTCGTCGCCCTTCCCCATGGAAAGAACGCGGACTTCATCGCCATATTTCTCACCGAAGAGTGCCATAGCGCCCGCCGCGACAGCGTCGTCAGGGGTCATGAGGCGGGTGGTCACTTCTTCGTTATGCCGGATCTGCGCATTCACATCTGCTTCGATCTGGGCGATCTGCGCCGAGGTCAGCGCTTCGGGATGCGAGAAGTCGAACCGGAGGCGATCCGGCGCGACCATGCTGCCCTTCTGGGTAACGTGCGTCCCCAGGCGATGACGCAATGCGGCGTGCAGCAGATGCGTGGCACTATGGTTCGCGCGGACCTTGTCCCGGTGTACGGCATCGACCGACAGCGCGACGGTGTCGCCGACCTTCACACGACCAGCGTCGATGTGCGCATGGTGGGCATGCAGCCGTCCCAGCGGCTTTGCCGTATCGCTCACCGTTGCGGCGAAGCCCTCGCTGCCGGTGATGCTTCCGGTATCGCCGTTCTGTCCGCCGCTTTCGCCATAGAACGGCGTCTGGTTGGTGAGGATGACCACGCTATCGCCGGATGTCGCGCTATCGACTTTCGCGCCGTCCTTGATCAGCGCAACGACTTGCGCTTCGCCTTGCGTCGAAATGTAGCCGGTAAATTCGGTGCCGCCTTCAGTGTCGGCGATGTCGTACCAGATGTCGTCAGACGCCTTGTCCCCCGACCCCTTCCACGCGGCACGGGCAGCGGCCTTCTGTTCCGCCATCGCGGCATCGAACCCGGCACGATCGACGCCAAGCCCCTGCGAACGCAGCGCGTCCTCAGTCAGATCATAAGGGAAACCATAAGTATCATAGAGCTTGAACGCTGTTTCACCCGGTAAGGTATCGCCTTCGGCCATCGCGGATGTCGCGTCATCCAGTAGGCGCAGACCGTTTTCCAGCGTCTTTCGGAAGCGCGTTTCCTCACGAAGCAGCGTTTCCTCGATTAGTGACTGGGCGCGCACCAGTTCAGGGTAAGCGCTGCCCATTTCACTGACCAGACCACCGACCAGCCGATGCATAAGCGGGTCTTTCGAACCGATGATATGCGCGTGACGCATTGCGCGCCGCATGATCCGTCGCAGCACATAGCCGCGCCCTTCATTGGCGGGCAGAACACCGTCAGCGATCAGAAAACCCGATGAGCGCAAATGGTCGGCAATGACGCGATGGCTGGATTTATGGTCGCCGTCCGTCGCGGTGCGGCTGATCGCGCCGCTTTCAGCAATCAGGGCCTTGAAGGTGTCGGTATCGTAGTTGTCATGCACACCCTGCATCACAGCCGCGATCCGCTCCAGTCCCATGCCGGTGTCGATGCTGGGCTTGGGCAGGTCGCTGACGATCTCGTCCGCCTCTTGCAAATGCTGCATGAAGACCAGGTTCCAGATTTCCACGAAACGGTCGCCATCTTCCTCCGGCGATCCCGGCGGGCCGCCCCAGATATGATCGCCATGATCATAGAAGATTTCCGAACATGGTCCGCAAGGGCCATCCGAGCCCATCGCCCAGAAGTTGTCCTTGGTCGCGATACGGATGATCCGCTCTTCGGGCAGGCCCGCGATCTTACGCCACAGGTCGAATGCCTGATCGTCGGTGTGATAGACTGTCGCGGTCAAACGATTGGGGTCCAAGCCCCATTCCTTGGTCAGCAGCGTCCAGGCGTGGGTGATCGCCTGTTCCTTGAAATAATCCCCGAAGCTGAAATTACCCAGCATTTCAAAGAAGGTATGGTGCCGCGCGGTGTAGCCGACATTGTCGAGATCGTTATGCTTGCCACCCGCGCGCACGCATTTCTGGCTGGACGTCGCGGTGGAATAGGGCCGCTTCTCAAGGCCGGTAAAGACATTCTTGAACGGCACCATGCCCGCATTGACGAACATCAGCGTCGGATCGTTATGCGGCACCAGCGGTGCCGATGCGACGGGTGTATGTCCAGCCTGCGCGAAATAATCGAGGAAGGAGCGGCGGATGTCGTTGGTCGATGTCATGCGATCGACTTAGAGGGTCGGCGCAGCGTTCTCAAGGGGCGATAAAGCGTGGAATGTGCAACTGCTCGTGAGGGGTCGGTTCAAGCTCTATCCCAACGGGGCGTCAATCGACGTGGGCGGCTGTGAAAACCACTTTGGTCCGGTAGCGGTCATGTGAAAGCAATCCTCCATGCGGACACCGAAATGGCCGGGGAGATAGAGGCCCGGCTCATTCGAAAAGCACATGCCTTCCTCCAGTCTCGTGGTTTCGCCGCGAACGAGATTGACGGGCTCATGGCCCTCCATGCCGATGCCATGGCCGGTTCGGTGCGACAGGCCGGGAAGCGCATAATCCGGGCCATAGCCAAGCGAGGTATAATAAGCCCGAACAGCGTCGTCGACAGCGCCGGCGGGTGCACCTAAACGCGCCGCGGAGAAAGCGACTTGCTGGCCTTTTGCGACCTGATTCCACACCCGGCGCTGTTCGGGCGTCGGGTCTGCACCGTGTACGAAAGTGCGGGAAATGTCGGATTGATAGCCCTGCACCGTGCAGCCGCAGTCCATCAGGACAATCGCGCCGGGGGTGACGACCTGAGGTTTACCGCTGCCATGCGGATAGGCGGCCGCTTCACCGATCAATACCAGCGCGAACTCCGGGTCACCGCCCAGCACGCGGGTCGCGCTAGTCATTAGCGCGCCGATATCCAAGGGGGTCATGCCGGCACGAATGCGCGGAACAGTCCAGCTATAGGCGGCGACGGTGACATCCGACGCCGCCTGCATCAGCGCGATTTCGGCTGGCGTCTTGCGCATCCGGCAACCGCGCACCACAGGATTGGCGGAAACAAGCGTCGCGCCCGGAAGCGCGGTGCGCAACCCATCGAAGGCGAAGAAGCGGGCGGTTTCCTCTACGCCGATCCTCGCTTTAGTCAGGCCACGCTCGGTCAGAAAAGCCGACACCTGCAAAAGCGGATTTTCATGTTCCTGCCACACGCGTATTTCCGCCGGGATGGCCAGCGATTCAGCGACCGAAGGCTTTTCGAAGAAAGGCGTGACGATAATGGGCGAGCCTTCCGCCGGGATTACCGCAGCAGTCAGCCTTTCGCTGCGATGCCACTGCACGCCGGTGAAATAGACGAGGCTGGCGCCCGGTTCGATGAGGACAGCGCCGATATCGTTGGCCCGCATCAGGCTTTGCGCGCGGGCGATTCGTGCCGCCCGCTCCTGTTTGGATATTGGCGCGATGCCTGTGGTGAGTGATTTGAGGTCAGCTATTGCTTCATTCTGGGCGAACAGGCCGCGCGGAAAGCCCAGCGCAAGCGAGCCAGTGGCGAAGGCGACGCCCTTCAGCAGAGCCCGACGGTCAGGCGTAGGCATAGGGACCGCCAGCCGTTAGCGCGGCCTGATAGGCCGGGCGGGCATGCATTTTGTCCAACCAGGCAATCAGATGGGGGCGCGAGGCATCGAGGCCGGCCCGAGAGCGGGATGCTTCGAGCGAGAAGCTCATCATGATGTCGGCGGCAGTGAACTCTGCACCGGCGAAATAGGGACGGGTCGTCAGTTCGCTCTCCAGCCAGTCAAGATGCGTATCCATCATGCCCTGCACCGTCTTGCGGGCGGGTCGACCGAGCAAACCGAGGCGTTGGATAACCAGCAGGGCCATAAGCGGGGGCATCATCGACCCTTCGGCATAATGAAGGAAATGGCGATAGCGCATCGCGTCATCCGGAGCGGCGGGCGCACCAAGCCGATTACGTGCCTTTGAGACGATATATTCGACGATCGCACCGGTCTCCGCGACAACCATAGCATCGTCTTCGATGACCGGGGATTTGCCGAGCGGGTGCACCGCCTTGAGCTCCGGCGGTGCCAGCATGGTCTTTGGATTACGGGCATAACGCTTGACGCTGTACGGGAGCGAGAGTTCCTCCAGTAGCCAGAGGATACGCTGCGAACGGCTGTTCTCAAGATGGTGGACGATGATGCTCATGGGATCTCCTTGCCTCGAGGCTAGCAGAGTTTGCCTGTCGAGAAAGCCATGAAACAAACCACATGTTCCCCCCACAAATCATAATCAGGGCATAACGATAAAAGGCCCGCCAGCGTTCTCACGCAGCGGGCCTTTTCGGATCGTGAAGCGGCAGGCGAACCCGCGTCAGCGAAGGATGTCGGGTGTACGGGCCCGGCAGTCCGGATCGCTTATGCGTCGTCGTCCTCCGCTTCGTCGGGTTCAGGTCCGGTCATCATGCCTTCGGCGACCTTTTCGGTCTTGGCGCGGATCGCCTTTTCCAGCTTGTCGGCAAGTTCGGGGTTTTCTTTGAGAAAATTCTTCGAATTTTCGCGCCCCTGCCCGATGCGGACAGAGTCATAGGAGAACCATGCACCCGATTTCTCGACGATGCCCGCCTTGACGCCCAGGTCGAGAATTTCACCGATCTTTGAAATGCCTTCGCCATACATGATGTCGAATTCGACTTGCTTGAACGGCGGAGCGACTTTGTTCTTCACCACCTTCACGCGGGTAGCGTTGCCGACGATATCGTCGCGATCCTTGATCTGGCCGGTGCGACGAATGTCGAGACGCACCGAGGCATAGAATTTGAGCGCATTACCGCCGGTCGTGGTTTCCGGATTACCGTACATCACGCCAATTTTCATGCGAAGCTGATTGATGAAGATCACCATGCAGCGCGAACGGCTGATCGAGCCCGTCAGTTTGCGCAGCGATTGCGACATCAGACGCGCTTGCAGGCCGACATGGCTGTCGCCCATTTCACCTTCGATTTCCGCGCGCGGCACCAATGCCGCCACCGAATCGACGACCAGCACATCGATGGCATTCGAGCGCACCAGTGTATCGACGATTTCCAGCGCCTGCTCACCCGTATCGGGCTGCGACACAATCAACTCATCGATGTTTACGCCCAGCTTCCTAGCATAAACCGGATCGAGCGCATGTTCGGCGTCCACAAAGGCAGCCGTACCACCGCCCTTCTGTGCTTCGGCGATGACATGCAACGCCAATGTGGTCTTGCCCGAGCTTTCCGGCCCGTAAATTTCGATGACGCGACCGCGCGGCAGTCCGCCCACGCCCAAGGCGATATCGAGGCCAAGGCTGCCCGTCGAAATAGATTCGACTTGCATGGTTTCCTTCGAGCCAAGCCGCATGGCCGACCCCTTGCCAAAAGCGCGGTCAATCTGCGCAAGTGCGGCATCCAGTGCCTTCTGCCGGTCCAGTCCAGTTTTATCCATGGTCCCCGTCTTTTTGTCGGAATCGATCAATTTGAGCATTGCCGTCATCACATGGTCCCCTGTCAAGCAGCCCGATCGAAAACGAGACGAGCCTATTGGCGGAAAGATGCGCCTACATCCGGCGCCTGACCATTATGTATCGCATTTGTTCTCATAGAACAAGAGGGGAACATCATTTTCGTTACGCGGAAGCAGAGCCTTCGGTCGCAGGCGTATTCAAAATCTTTTCCAGTGCGCGTTCTACAGCACCGATGGTGAACGGCTTGGCGAGAGTGGGGCGATTAATGAAGCTAGACGGCACATCGTCCGAACTGCCGCCCGTCGCGAAAAGAAACGGGATGTTCCGACCTGCCAGCTCTTCGGCAACCGGCCAGGATTTCTCACCCTGTAAATTGCAATCCAAAATGGCGGCGTCAAATCCACCGTTGGCCACCAACGCCGATGCTTCCGATACGGTGGAAGCTACGCCATGCACCGCATAGCCCAGCGTCTCCAAGAAATCCTCAAGCATCATGCTGATCATAGCTTCATCTTCGACAACTAAGATAGATTTGCTTACAGTCATGAGCTTCCACGATTATTGAAGCGCAATCGGCGTTTCGATTGCGAAAGGACATGAGTTCGCTACCGTATCGAACCGCACTTGCCTAGTTTAATCCTCTTAATCTGAAGCAAGGCTCAGACGGACGGAGCAACTTCCTCTGTCTTTTTGGCGGGCGCATAAGCGACCAAAGTATCGCGCGCTGCTTCCGCCAACTGGCTGACGGAAAATGGTTTCGGCAGGAAATTGACATTAGCGATATCGATCGACTTGCGCAGTTGTTCCTCGGCATAACCCGACATGAACAATACCGGCAATGTAGGATGCGTCTGACGTGCCTGCGTGACCATGGTAGGTCCATCCATATTGGGCATCACCACATCGGAAATCAGCAGGTCGATATGCCCGCCCGATGCCGTGGTGGTTGCCAGCATCTCCAGACCCAACTCGCCATCCGACGCCGTGAGGACGGTGTAACCCTGCCGGGTCAACGCGCGCTCAGCGACCGTGCGAACCATATCTTCATCTTCGACCAGAAGGATCGTGCCGGTGCCCCACACTTCGCTGCGCTTGTCGGCAGAGCGGGTTTTTTCGGGCGCAGGCGTCTTGCCGACGGAAGCGTAAACGGGGAGGTAGATGACAAAGCTCGCCCCCTGCCCCTGCTCGGACTCCGCGAAGATGAAACCGCCCGATTGTTTGACGATACCGTAAACGGTGGAAAGGCCAAGGCCCGTGCCTTTACCGACATCCTTGGTCGTGAAGAAGGGTTCGAAGATTTTGGATAAAAGGTCGGGCGCAATGCCGACGCCGGTGTCGGACACGCGCAACGCTGTATAATCGCTGACCGGCAGCACTTCATGCCGCATGTCGCGGACCTTGGCGGCGGGCACGGCATAGGTCTGGATATTGACGACCCCGCCCTGCGGCATGGCATCGCGCGCATTGACCGCGAGGTTGACGATCACTTGCTCCAACTGCCCCGGATCGGCGCGCACGGCACCCAGATTGCGACCATGGCTGACCGACAGTTTCACCTTCTCGCCAAGCAGACGGTTAAGGAGATTGGAAACGTCCGCGACAATATCGGGCAATTGCAGCACCTGGGGACGCAACGTCTGCTGGCGGGAGAAGGCGAGCAACTGCCGCGTCAATCCGGCAGCACGATTGCTGTTCGATTTGATCTGCTGAATATCGTCATAATCGCTGTCGCCGGGCGTGTGCCGCATCAACATGAGATCGCAATGGCCGATAATAGCGGTCAATATGTTGTTGAAATCATGCGCAACGCCGCCCGCTAACTGCCCGATCGCCTGCATCTTGGTGGCCTGCGCAACCTGACGCTTCAGCTTACTCTCTTCGCTATTGTCCTTGAGGCTGAGCAGCACCGCCGCTTCGCCCAGACCGCGCACGCCAGCAAGGCTGAGCGCCACCGGCTCGTCTGGCTGCACGCGCATCCGCACCGCAATGTCTCCGGACATCTGCGGCCCCACGGCAAAGCGGCGCACCGAGTCGGCCACCGCTGCCTGATCTTCTCGCACCACCAGGTCGCCGGGGTAGGTCGGCTTTTCCCCCGGTTCCAAGCCCACGGCGCGAGAAAAAGCGTTGTTGAGAAACAGCACGCGCCCGTCGCGATCCGCCATTGCCAGACCGAAGGGTAAAAGCGACAGCAATGTTTCGATGTAGGAAAGCGCGGATGTACCATCCATGCTGCCGCCCTGCTCGTCGAGCATGAGGATGAGCATCGGCCCTTCGACATCGCCACGACGCAACGGAACCTGCAACAAACGGATGGGGAGTGCGCTACGTTCTTCCCGTGCGAAGAATACACGTCCCTTTTCATCGATACGCAGGTAGCTGGCGAAGTCGCGCCCGGTTATGTTGGCGTCGATCCTCCCGGCTGCGCGCAAGAGAAACGCGCCATTCGCGGCGCGGACGCGGCCTTCGCCGCCGATCATGACCGCCATGACGCCAGCTTCGGTCAACTGTCGCCCCGCTTCACCGGTCAGCATACGGTTGAAATCGTCGAGGACGCTGACCTGTCGCACGGGGGTAAAGCGCCACAGCAAATAATCTTCAGACCGGCCCGTTCGCGCAACGTCGGCGTCGAGGCGCAACGCGCCGCGCCCGATGCCCGATGCCTTCCCCTCGCCGTCGGACCAAGCGGCACGACCCGCCGCCGTCAACCGTTCGGCATCCGTGGGATCGAGCGGCAGACCAGGGGGTGTGGGAAAGCCAGGAAACCACTCGCCGAACAGGTCACTGGCGCACACCAGCCGACCCGATCGATCGGTAACGGCAATCGCCATGCTGGACGCATCCGCCGCCGCGCGCGCCACTGTCCAGTCGGGGATCGCGTCGAGGTCGAGCACTTCTTTTGGAAAAAGCTGTGTGAACCAGTATCCAAGCGCTGCAACCGCAATCAACGCTGCGGCAAAGCCCGCCGCCAGCGCGATCTGCCCGACTGCGAAGTAGATCAATCCGGCACAAGCAAGCGCCGCGACGATGAGCATCGGCAAGAGCGCGCGCATGGGGGGTGGCGCGGCCATGGCGATGATCTCGTTTTTCTGCGATGTGCCTTGCGCCGCCATGACGGGGCGTTCTCCCCTGCAACCTGAAATCCACGTCAGGCAGCGCGGGTTAGACGGCTGCCGTTTCTTCCATTGAACCGCTTTCGTGGCAGTTGCCAATCCTCAATTTGCGCGCCTGCCATTTGCGGCCCATACGAACGCGCCAGAAACCTATAGCGATCAAATAGCCGACAAGCGCCGCCCCCATGGAAATCAGGAACAGGCCGAACAGCATAGCGGGAGCGGCTTCTGAAAACAGCCAGCCCATCCACTCACGCATACCGGCATGATGGTGGATCAACGCCATAAAACCCGATGCGTCGGCGCTGCGCCCCAGCATGAAATTGCCGATATATACTGAAGCCCACAGGAGGAAGGGCGTCGTCGCCGGATTGCTGAGGAACGTCATTGCCGCCGCTACCGGGATATTGGCCCTTACCGGCAAAGCCAGCAACGCCGCGCCGGCGATCTGAATGCCGGGGATCAGCAGGAAAATGCCGACGAACAACCCCAAAGCGACGCCCCGCGGTACGGAGCGCCGGGTAAATCGCCACAAGGAAGGTTCAAGCACCCGATGCGCAACCGGCGCGACGAAGCGATTATGCTCCAGGGACTCGCGGGTCGGCGCGTTCGCATGCCACCATCGGGTCAACCTGCTCATATCAGCCGCGCTCTTTCATGATGCGCGCCGCATCTCGCTTCCAGTCGCGATCCTTGATGACTTCGCGCTTGTCATGGAGCTTCTTGCCCTTGGCGATCGCCAGTTCGACCTTCGCACGGCCCTTGCTGTTGAAATAGACCATCAATGGCACGATCGTCATGCCCTGCCGCTCCACGGCGGTGTGCATCTTCGTGATCTCACGCTCGTGCAGCAGCAACTTGCGCGGGCGCTTCGGCTCATGGTTTTCGCGGTTACCGTGGCTATATTCCGGGATGTTGCTGTTCACCAGAAAGACCTGATTGCCTTTAACCTCTGCATAGCTTTCGGCGATGGAGCCCTCACCCCCGCGCAATGCCTTCACTTCGGTTCCTTGCAAGGCGATGCCTGCCTCGAACACGTCCTCGATAAAGAATTCAAAGCGCGCGCGCCGGTTCTCGGCGACGATCTTCTTCTTGTCGAATGTTTCGGGACGGGGACGGGCCATGATTTCCTATTATATGCGTGACGACATGTCATAGCGATATGGTGTGTAAGAGCAGGTCAAACCAGCCCGGCAATTTCAAGAGCGCGATCGACCGCCGCGCGGCTGGATTCCGATGGCCATGTAATCGGCAGGCGCACATCGGTCGGCATATCGGGTCGAACGCGCGACAATGCATATTTGATCGGGCCGGGTGAAGCATCGCTGAACAACGCATCATGAAGCGGGTACAGCCGGTCCTGCACGGCAAGGGCCGCTTTCCAGTCGCCTGACGCGCAAGCGTCCTGAAAATCAGCGCACTGGCGCGGCGCAACATTCGCTGTCACCGATATGCAGCCTACGCCACCCATCGCATTGAATCCCAAGGCTGTTTCGTCGTTGCCGGAAAGCTGACAGAAATCGGAACCGCAGGCGAGACGCTGCGCGCTCACTCGCCCCAGATTTCCGGTAGCATCCTTAACGCCGACGACGGACTGGAACTCTTCGGCAAGGCGGAACATCACGGGGACGCCGATATCCGTGATCGTGCGGCCCGGTACATTGTAAAGGATGATCGGCAAGCTGCAGCGTTCTGCCAGATAGGCGAAATGCTGATAGACGCCATCCTGATTAGGCTTGTTGTAATATGGCGCGACGACCAACGCCGCGTCCGCGCCAGCGCCCTGCGCCGCATACATATGATCCAGCGCAATGCGCGTATCGTTCGATCCGCATCCGGCGATAACCGGCACGCGCCCGGCGGCCTGATCGACGCAAATCGCGATGACGCGGTTATGCTCTTCGACCGTCATCGTCGCGCTCTCGCCGGTGGTACCGCAGGGGACCAGCGCACTGCTGCCTTCGGCAATCTGCCAATCGACGAACGCGCGAAACGCCGCTTCATCGATCGATCCGTCCCGGAAAGGCGTCACAAGAGCCGGTATCGACCCGGAGAACATGCATTATCTCCTTCAAAACGCCACCGATTAGGGGCATGATAGGTATATTGCCAGCGCAGGCACATCGTTCAGCGCCTGATAAGGAACCTGTCCCCATAATGTCCAGCATGGTCACGTCAACGTCTCAGGTCCGTAAACCCCTTATACGCTCCATTCTGGTGGCCCTTTTGTCGTCGACGGCCGTTGCCAGCGCGCAGACCGAAGCGCCTGCGCCTACGTCGATACTGCCTGCCAATATGTCCGCAAGTCAGGCATCGAATCCGGTAATGGTACAACCGATACCCGGATCGAGCGGATGGAATGCCGCACAGGCTCGTGTCGGCGTCTCGCAGGATACGCAGATCGTTGGCGCAATCAACGAATGGCGTCGCCTGCAACAAAGCGACGGACTAGGATTTTCGTCCTACGCCAGCTTCATTACCACCTACCCCGACTGGCCCGGCGAGGACCGGATGCGGCGCCTCGCCGAAACGTCGATCAATCCCAATGCCTATGAGCCAAATCAGGTCGTGGCCTTTTTTGCCCGCTTTCCGGCGCGCACGGCGGTCGGCCATGCGCGAAACGCAGTCGCCTTGTCCGCAATCGGGCGTATGGCCGAAGCGCGCGTGGCTGCGCGATCGGCATGGACCACCGGCGCATTGTCTCCAGAGGGTGAAGCGCGTTTAATGTCGCTATTTGGGAGCAGCTTCACGCCTGCCGATTATGATATGCGCGCCGACGTGCTGCTATTCGCACGCGCGAACGCCGGAGCCGAGCGGATCCTAGCCTATACTTCTCCGAATCGTCGTTCGGTGTTCGCGGCGCGGATCGCCCTGCAGCGAAAGTCGCCTAATGCAGCGATGCAGGTGCAAACCGCCGAAGCCTATGGCGCGAGCGATCCCGGCTTCCTGACTGATAAGGCAATGTGGCTGCGCGACAGCGGCAACAGCATTGCGGCGCGAACATTGCTCGCAAACCGGCAAACGCTGCGCACATTGCCCGGCGACCCGGAGGAATGGTTCGAAACGCTGCTCACCAACGCGCGTGCGGCTGCTAACGACAGTCAGTGGAGTTTCGCCTACGCTATCGCCAGCAAAGTCGATGATGCTTATCCGGCGGGCATCTCCGTACGCGACAAGAGCATCGGCGAGCGCGACGATTATACCAGCCTCACGTGGCTGGCGGGGACGACTGCGTTCTATAATCTGGGACGACCTGCCGACGCGATTGGCATGTTTCAGCGGTACGCCACGGCTGCCCGCTCCCCGCAGACAATCTCCAAGGGCTATTACTGGGCTGGCCGCGCGGCATTGGCCAGCGGTAACACTGGAGGGGCAAATAGCTTTTTTACGCAGGCCGCTGCTTATCCCGATCAATTCTACGGCCAGTTGTCGCTCGAACGGCTGGGCCGCCCGGTTCCCACCCCTGCTGCGATGCCTCAGCCTGCAGCATTGACGAGCGCGGAACGCGCCGCCTTTGCCAGCAGAAGTGTCGTGCGCGCAGCCAAGGCACTGGGCCAGATGGGCTATTGGGAGGATCAGAGCAAATTCGTCCGCGCGATTGCCGCGAGTGCCGATGATGAAGAAAGCCATGTGCTGTCCGCAGAGCTCGCGCAGTCGCTCGGGCGCCCCGATCTGGGCGTGATGGTTGGGCGGCGCGCCGTGTCGGATGGCCTTTCGGGCTACGGCAAAGCGAGTTTCCCCAGCGTTCCAGTGCCGTCGGGTCATCAAGCGAACTGGACGATGATCCACGCGATCGCGCGGCAGGAAAGCCAGTTCGACCGTGCTGCCGTCAGTCATGCGGGCGCGCGGGGACTTATGCAGTTGATGCCAGGCACGGCACGCGAGACGGCTGGAAAGATCGGCCTGAGCTACAATATGTCCGCGCTTACCACCGATCCGGGATATAATATCCAATTAGGCAGCACCTACATCCAGCAGATGCTGAACTATTACGGAGGCAGCTACCCGCTGGCGGTGGCGGCTTACAACGCGGGGCCGGGCAATGTGAACAAATGGATTCGGGCGAATGGAGACCCGCGCTTGCCCGGCGCTGACATGCTCCGCTGGATCGAGATGATCCCGATCTACGAAACGCGTAGCTATGTGCAGCGGGTGCTGGAAAACGCCGTCGTGTACGACGCGATCAATCCGGGTCAAGCGCGCTTTCGTACCAGCACTGCACCGCTGAGCCGCTACTTGGGCAAGAATACACCCGGATAATCCGTTCCGTCATTCCCGCGCAAGCGGGAGTGACGTAGAGATATGCGATGACACTGCCCTACCCCAATTACATAACACCCCAAGGCTTTGCGGCCTTGCGCGCAGAATATGACCATTTGCTGGGTGTAGAACGTCCCCGCATCGTCGAAGTCGTTAGCTGGGCCGCCAGCAATGGCGATCGCTCGGAAAATGGCGACTATCTATATGGCCGCAAGCGGATGCGGGAGATCGACGGGCAACTTCGTCGCCTCGCGAAGAAAATGAAGGACGCGAAGGTTGTCGATCCGAGGCAGCAGCCGGACAAGAGCCGCGTCTATTTCGGCGCGACCGTCACTATCGCAGACGAGGACGACAACCAGCGCACCATCACGATTGTCGGCAATGACGAAACCGAGACGGACAAGGGGCGCATCGGTTGGGGTGCGCCCCTTTCGCGCGCTTTACGTGGAGCGGCTGTGGGCGATCTCCGCAAGGCTATGCTGCCAGCCGGAGAGAAGGAATATGAAGTAATGGCGATTGCTTATCCTGCCGCGTAATCCACTGTGTCGTCGATAGGCTACTTCTTCGGCTTGTACCCAAATGCCGCTTTTGCCAGCGCCACCACTTCGGGATCGGCTTCGGGCATGTCCATCGGAACAAGCGCTTCCAGTGTTTCCGCGATATAGCGCAAGGCCGCTATCCGCCCTGCCTTGCGGTGGTTATTGTCGATCACCTTCCAAATTGCGCCCGGCTTATCCGTCCGTCGGAACATGTCGTGCATCGCATCCAGATATTCCGCGCGCCTGGCACGATTGCGGTAATCGTCCGTGCCCGTCTTCCAGCGCTTCCACGGCGTGTCGATCCGCTCGGCCAGTTGCTTGTCCTGGGTTTCCTGGGTGATATGGATGAACAGTTTGACGACATTGGTACCGGCGTCAATTTGCTGTGCTTCGAAATCATTGATTTCGCGATAGGCGCGTTTCCAGTCGGCCTTGCTGCAGAAACCTTCCACGCGCTCCACCAGCACCCGTCCGTACCAGGTACGGTCGAAAACTGCGATATTGCCGTTGGCCGGAAGCCGGTTCCAAAACCGCCAGAGATAATGGCGATTGCGCTCCTCTTCGGTGGGTGCCGCAATGGGCCACACATGGAAATAGCGTGGGTCCCATTCCGCCGTCATTCGCTGGATGATGCCGCCCTTACCCGCCGCATCCCATCCTTCGAACAGGATCATGCTGCGTTTTTCGTGCACAATATGGGCGACTTGCACCTTGGCCAGCCGCTCCTGCAGGGCCTCCATCTCCGCTTCATAATCACCCGCGAACTTCGGGGTAGATTCATAGTCTTCGAGTTTTATCGCCATGCCCCACGATAGCCTATAGACGGCGCGTCGAGTAGTCCCTCAGATACCGCCAATCGTGACGGTCGCGCCTCCGTCTACAATGATCGACTGACCGGTGACATAGCGCCCTGCTGGCGAGGCCAGAAACACAGCAGCACCGGCGATTTCATCTGGTTCGCCGATCCGTCCCAAAGGCGTGCCCCGCAATGCTACCTTCAAGTTTGCTTCGTCTTCCCATAGGGCGCGAGCGAAGTCGGTCCGTACCAGCCCGGGCGCGATGCAGTTCACACGCACATTGGCATAGCCCAGCTCCGCAGCGAGATTGCGCGCGAGTTGAAAATCGGCTGCCTTCGATACGTTATATGCGCCAATGACCGGCGACGCGCGATAGCCCCCGATCGAAGACACGATGATGATTGCCCCGTCCCGTCGCTCCACCATTTCCGGCGCAATCATCTGCGCCAGCCAGTGATTGGACAGTACGTTGTTGCGGAAAATCTTCTCGAACTGATCGTCGCTGATCCCTGCCATCGGTCCATAATAGGGATTGGCCGCCGCATTGCAGACGAGAATGTCGATGCTCCCGAAAGCCGCACGGGCTTCATCGACTAACCGGCGCAGATCGTCTTTCGACGCGATGCTTGCCGCCACCGCAATCGCCCGTCCATCGTTCTGCGCGTTAATGGCCGCGGCGACGGTATCGCATGCATCCTGCTTGCGCGAAGAAATGACGACATTGGCGCCGTGGGCCGCATAAGCCTCCGCAATCGCGCGCCCGATGCCGCGCGACGAGCCGGTAATGACCGCAGTCTTACCGGCCAGCGAAAACAGCGCTGACATCAGTTGTCGATGGCTTTGCGAATCCTGTCGTGTACGGCCTTGATGCGATCGGCCGCTTCGGAAAAGGTGATGACATCGGCGCGATTGCCGTTCGCGCGCGCGTCCTTAACCGAATCCTTGTAGCCTTCCATGTCGGTTTCCAGAGCATCGCACAGAATTTCCGCTTCGTCCTCGGTAAAGGTCAGGGTGACGTTCTTCATGGGTTAAACTCCTTTCCGATGCGTCCTATTGGTCCCCGCTGCGAAGCGCAACCCGGTCAGGCGATGTTCAGCGCAGGCTTGCCGTGCTCCACCGTAATCGTGGCAGCAGTGGAAACTGGCGCGCCCTTCTCGCTAACCATTGGGACGACCCGGCATTGGCTCTGCCATGTTGCGGGCGATACGTCGCACAACAGATAGCCACGCCGATCGCCCGTATATTTAAGGAAGGGATTGCGCGCGATTATACGGTCGGTGTTTTCCCGCTTGTCTGCGCCGTCGCCTCCAGAAGAGATGGACGTACTGACAAATTCCACCGCAACTGCGTCGCCGGCCCCCTGCTTCTGGCGCAATTCTCCAGCGAAGTTCTGATGCTCGTCGCCGGTCAGGACAACGACGTTGTTCAAGCCTTTGAAACGCGAAAGCAACCGCTCGCGGGGTGCGTCATAGGCGCCCCAGCTATCCATGTTGCGGATAGCGTCCGGCTCATCGCCGGTACGTCGGTCGAGCGGCATCACCATGATCTGCTGCGCGATGGCATTCCACCGCCCCGCCTTTTGCCTGAGGTTCCGGTCGAGCCATGCTTCTTGAACCTCCCCAAGCACTTGTGCCTTCGGATCGGAAACGCCGGGGCAGATCGTCTTGAACCCATCGTCGCAAGGCTGATCGCTACGGAACTGGCGCGTATCGAGAAAATGCAAGTCCACCAAATTGCCGTATAGCGCGCGCCGATAGATCTGCATTCCGTTGGCGCCGGGGAACGACGATTTGCGCAGCGGCATATGTTCATAATAGGCTTGAAACGCAGCCGCCCGACGCAAGGCGAATATCTCCTGCGGATCGCCACCCTGATCGATGAGGGTGACCCAATTATTCTCGATCTCATGATCGTCCGGCGTGACGAACCACGCAGCGGCTGCGTGCGCCGCCTGCAAATCGGGGTCGAGCTTAATTTGCGTATAACGGCGGCGATAATCGTCCAGGCTGTAGAGCATCTGCCCTTCGTGCGCGCGGACGAAGGGGCGCGGGAGGCCATCATAGCCGAACGGCACCGGCGAACTGCGCCCTTCATAGATATAGTCACCATAATGGAAGACAAAGGCCGGGTCATCGTTCGCGAGATGGCGATAGGCGGTGTACCAGCCATCCTCGAAATTCTGGCATCCAGCTACGGCGAAACGCAATTGATCGACCGATGCACCGGCGGCGGGCAAAGTCATCGCCTTACCGCGCATCGAGCGCTCCCGACCGATCCGGAAGCGATACCAATAGGGTCGTGCCGGTTGCAGTCCCACCACTTCGACATGAACGCTATGCGCCAACTCCGGGCGCGCAGTCGCAGTCCCCTTTGCCACGATGGTTTTCATCGCAATGTCGGATGCCACTTCCCAATCCACTTCGACCGGGGCCATAGGCATGCCGCCATGGCTGTCTTGCGGGTCTGGGCAAAGTCGCGTCCAGATGACGAAGCCGTCCGCCGCCGGATCGCCAGCCGCGACGCCCAGACGGAAGGGATAGGCCGCAAATAGTTGCTGGGCGCGCAATATCGATGGCGCGGCAAGCCAGCCAGAACCAGCGGCAAGACCACCTAACAAGGCGCGGCGAGATAATATGTTGGGCATCAAGATCCCATAGCATGAGAGTGCGACATCAAACCGCACCTAAAGCGCCTTAAAGACACTGTGATGAAACCGCTACGGGAACCTATTAGGCAGGGGCGACAGAATAGGCCAAGATCAAGCCGCTGCCCGCTTTTTGGCGCGGGGTTTCGAGGCTGCTTTCGGCCTTGCTTCTGCAATAGAGGTTTTTGTCGGGGGTCGGCATGTGCCCGAAGCCGACTTTGCCGTCACCGACTCTATGACATTTTTTCGCAGTTCTTCGTCTGCCAGATACTGCGCATTTTCCAGACGCAAAGCCGCCGCGGCTTCATCGTACAGGAACGGCAATATGCAATAGCGCGATCCGCGCGTGATGGGCGTAGCTTCGTGCAGTAGCGAGCAGGAAAAGACGATCGCGCCGCCCGTAGGGGGACGATAAGTCCGCATACCGAATTCAGGGAAGCGCAAATCTCCGCCATCATAATCTTCGGCATTGAGATTGATCGACACGGCAAAACGGCGATGCGCTGTACCGAGCGTTGTATTGTCCTTGTGCGGCCGAAAATAGCCGCCCGTGCCGGCATCATATCGCGCGATCAAATAGCGTTCCATGCGCGATACGGAGAATTGGAATGCACGCTGTATCTGCGGCACCAAGCGACGATAGAGGCGTGCCTGCAGCGCATCGCGCAACGCGCCTTCTTCAATATTACAGTCGCTGCGGCGTTTGTGATGATGATCGACGACCATCACCGTCGCTCCGGTCGCTGGATCGGTCTTCATATAGCCGCTGTCATGTGCGCCGTGCATCTCGCAATAGGCGATATATTCCTGGCACAGTGCCGGTTCGATCAGGTTCGGCACCTGAAGAACCGGCGCCCAGCTGGACACATCTTCCGCAGGAGACGGCAACTCTGAAAGACAGGCACAAATCTCCGCGTAGTGAGTCGTAGGATTTCCGATGGGAATAACCCTAAGCACACGTAGCGCAGGATCGAGAATCCACGTGGTAAGAGACAAACGCGCGTTCTCTTCATCCTTCTTCGTCAGGCATCCGAAGGTGTGCGCCAGGATGTGCTGGTCGTCCCAAAAGACGCGCAGCCCCGGATAGCGATCCCCCAAGCGACGTTCGGATTCGTCCTGCGGGTCATTGGAGATGATGAACGCGCTGGCGAAGACATCGTCAAATGGTCCGGCATTTCCATAAAGTTGCTGGAGAAATGCCATGATCCCCGGGATGCGCGTGCTGGCGATGAACGTCATCACGATGTAGCGCCCCGCAACGCTGTCCAAGGCATAGCGTGGATTGCTGGCACTGCGTGCCAGAAGCGATGGGATGGGGTCGCCGGGTCCAAACATGATCCGGATTATCTCCGGAACATGGTAAATATTCCGTTACCGTGCCTCGATACGCGCTAGACACGATTTCTTACAATCGGGTCGATTGCTCGAAACACTGGGGCCGTATCTCCTGACCTGTCCCGTCCGCCGCGGCGGAAAAGTCAGGAGACACTCATGTCCATTCGGTTACCCCTCATCTGCGCAGCCGCTGTAGCGCTCGTTCCCGCAGCCGCTTTCGCCAAAGGCCCAGCGGATACCCGCCTGCGCCCCAATGCGACGGCACCATCGACGGAGCGCCACTTGCGCGACATCAAATGCCATCACGAAGCGTCCAAAGCCACGACCTGCATCGGCTACAACCACATGGCCAAACAGCGTCGTGAGGCCGCACAACTTACCGATCGCCGATGATCGGCGTAGGGCCGGGATACGCACCCCCCAGCATTTCCCGGCCCGACCACCTCCTTATTTAACGTGATTGTAACTTGACGAGTGGTCTGAAACCTACGAACCGTTGAGGCATCCGGCGCCATAGCGCTGCCTGCCGTTCTCGGAGTTTCACCCCATGTCTCTTAAAAAAATCGTGCTTGCGCTGTCGCTTACGGCTGCCCCCATTGCACTGAATGCCCCTGTATCTGCGCAAACGCCTGCGTCCCCTTCATCGGGTCCGGCCGCAAATGTGACGACCCAGCTTCCTCGTGGCGTTGTACCGACGCATTACGCGATAACCGTCGCCCCTGATGCCGCCAAGCTGCGCTTTACCGGCAAGGTCGCTATCGATGTAACGGTCACAACGCCAAGCGACAGCATAACCCTGAATGCCGCTGACCTTACGATCGACAAGGTTTCGATCGCCCCGGCTGGCGGCAAAGCCTTAACCGGAACCGCAACCATCGATGCCGATGCGCAGACGGCAACACTCAAGTTCGCAAAGTCGCTCGCGGCCGGCAAATATGTGCTGACGATGGACTATGCCGGGATCATCAATACCCAAGCAAACGGGCTGTTCGCGCTCGACTACACGGACAATGCCGGAAAAGCGAAGCGCGCGCTGTTCACGCAATTCGAAGCGCCCGACGCACGCCGCTTCGTGCCGAGCTGGGACGAGCCAAGTTATAAGGCGACATTCGACCTGACTGCCATTGTGCCCGCCGATCAGCTCGCGGTCGGCAACATGCCGGTCAAAACGCGGAAGGATTTGGGCAAGGGTCTGGCGCAAGTGACGTTTGGCACCTCGCCCAAGATGTCGTCTTACTTGCTGTTCTTCGGCCTTGGCGAACTGGACCGTGCAACCAAGATGTCCGCAGGGACCGAGATCGGCGTGATTACCGGCAAGGGCAACACGGGCAAAGCGCAACTGGCACTGGACGGTGCAGCGGAAATCCTGCCCTATTATAACGATTATTTCGGCGTACCTTTCCCGCTGCCAAAGCTGGATAACGTCGCCGGGCCGGGGCAGAGTCAGTTCTTTTCGGCCATGGAAAACTGGGGTGCCATCTTCACCTTCGAGCGGGCGTTGATCGTCGATCCCAAATTCACGTCAGAAGCCACCACGCGCCGTATCTACGAAACCGTAGCGCATGAAATGGCGCATCAATGGTTCGGCGATCTGGTGACGATGGCGTGGTGGGATGATCTCTGGCTCAACGAAGGCTTCGCAAGCTGGATGGCGACCAAGGTTACCGACAAGCTGAAGCCGCAATGGGAAATGTTGCTCAGCCGCGTAGGCAACAAGGAATCGGCGATGGGACTGGATGCATTCGTCACTACCCATCCCGTCGTGCAGAAGATCACCACGGTGGATCAGGTCAATCAGGCGTTCGACACCATCACCTACGAAAAGGGTGAAGCGGTCATCAGTATGCTGGAGGCGTTTGCTGGCGAGGACGTATGGCGCACGGGTATCCGTAACTATATGAAGACGCACGCTTACGGTAATACGCTGACCGACGACCTCTGGAGTGCTGTGGAAGGCGCGGGGGCCAAGGGTCTGGTCAATATCGCCCATGATTTCACGACCAAGCCGGGCATTCCGCTCGTCACTGTCGAGAGCGCTCAATGCAAGGGTGGTATGACCACGTTGTCGCTCAGCCAAGGGGAATTCAGCCGCGACACTAAGGGCAAGACGCCGTTGCGCTGGAATGTGCCCGTCATCGCGCAGACCATAGGCGGCGAAAAGCAGCGACTGGTGCTGAATGGCAAGGGCACGGTGACGCTGCCGGGCTGTGGTGCCTACGTCATCAACGCAGGCCAGGCGGGGTATTATCGTTCGCTATATCCTGCCGCGAATGTGCAGGCGCTGACGAAGGGGTTCACCACTTTGCCTGCCATCGACCAGCTTGGGTTGCTGGCGGACAACTGGCAATTGGGCCTGGGGGGATATCAACCTATAACCCTGCCCCTCGACATGATTGCAGCGGTGCCCAACGATGCCAGCCCTGCGGTCCTGGCGGCCATTCCGGGCTATCTGCAAAGCGCCTATATGATGTTCGAAGGCAAGCCCGAGATGCAAGCCAAAGCGGCAGCTTATGCTTCCGCCAAGCTGACGCCTGTACTGACCGCCATTGGCTATGACGCCAAACCGGGCGAAGGGCCGCAGATCCCGCTCTTGCGTCAGCAATTGGTCGATACGCTTGGCACAATTGGCGACAAGGCAGTCGTAGCCGAAGCAGACAAGCGCTTTGCTGCGCTGGCGACCAATCCTGCCGCGCTGGATGGCCCACTCAAGAACATCTGGCTCGGCATCGTCGCTGCAAATGCCGATCAGGCGGTCTGGGATCAGCTTCGCAAGATGGCGAACGCTGCACCCACGGATCTGGAAAAGAGCCAGTTGTTCGGATTGCTCGGCGAAGCGAAGGACAAGAAGCTGGCGCAGCAGGCGCTCGATCTGGCTCTGACCGAAGAACCCGGCAAGACGACCAGCGCCGCCATCATCGCAGCGGTGGGCTATCAGCATAGCATGCTAGCGGTCGATTTTGTGCTGGCGCATCGCGCACAATATGAAGCGATGATCGATGTATCGGCTCGCTCTCAGGCATTGGCGCGACTGGGCGGGAGTTCGGCGGACTTGGCGATGGCGACGAAACTCGATGCCTACGCAACCCAGTATCTGACGCCTGAATCGCGCAAGGTCGTGGATCGTGCCATTGCGGCGATCAAGGCGCGCGTCGAAACGCGCGCAAGGTTGACGCCCGACATCGCTGCCTGGTTGGCGAAGAAGTAAGACACCTCGATGCGATGCTCCCCGGTCTTCAGCCTAGGCTGAAGACCGGGGAGCATTTACTGTCCTTCTAATCCACATGCCCGATGGCTTGGGTGGCCGTCTTTTCCGTCCAGCCGCCGTTACCAGGCTGTTCGAACCAAAAGGGCTTGCGTGGTTTTTGCCGCGTGCCGACTTCATCCATATTGCCGTCATAGACCCGACCATTGGCGACCGTGTATCGTATCGAGGTCGTGTTCCGGATGTTGTCCAGCGGGTTGGCATCCAGCACGACGAGATCAGCCAGCTTCCCAGGTTCCAGCGTCCCCAAATCCTTTTCCATGCCATAGGCCTTGGCAGGATTGATCGTGGCGGTCGCCAGCGCCTGAATCGGCGTCATACCGCCCAGAGCGAACATCCAGATGTCCCAATGTGCGCCCAGCCCTTCACGCTGGCCATGCGCGCCTATCGTGACGGGGATACCGATATCGCTGATACGTTTTGCGGTCTTGGCGATTTCGAGGACGTTGTTTTCCTCGTCGGGCACCATGACCGGACGACGTGCGCGGGAGTCCAGAATACGGCGCGGCACCCATTTGGTGAGGATCGGATCTTTCCAAACCTGCGTATGCTGATACCAGTAATTCTCCCCGAACGGACCGCCATAGGCGACGATCAGTGTCGGGTTATACGCGGTTCCCGACCCCTTCCAGAACTGCAGAACGTCATCGTAAACCTGCGCAACGGGCAGCGAATGTTCGATAGTGGTGTGACCATCAGCGATGAAGCTCATGTCCATTTCGAAAAGCGATCCGCCTTCCGGGACGACGCTCATGTCGAGTTGCCGCGCTGCCTCGATGATCTGCTGACGCTGTTCCCGGCGCGGCTGGTTATAGCTTTTCACCGACCAAGCACCCGCCGCTTTCATCCGGCGCAGATGACCGAGCGCGTCTTCAAGGCTGTCGATCTTGGCCGTGAACGGGGTCGTCGCACCATAAAGGATGGTGCCCGTCGAGAATATGCGCGGCGCCACGATCAAACCGGCTTTCGCCATTTCCGATGCTGCGAAGATTTCGCTCGTGTCGTTCGATGGGTCATGGATGGTCGTGACGCCAAAGCCCAGCCCGGCATAATTCACCCAGCTTTGCTGCGGGATGATTTCTTCCGATCCCATCGTTCCGTGCCAATGTCCGTCGATGATGCCCGGTATGATGGTCTTACCGGCGGCATCGATGATTTTGGTGCCCGCCGGAACCGAGACATTGGCACCGACCGCTTCGATGCGGTTGCCATTGAGCAGGATCGTGCCGTTTTCGATAACTTCGCCGCTGCCGCGCATCGTGATGATCCGCGCGCCGGTGAAGGCCACGCGGCCTGACGGCGTATCGTAATTCTGCCGGAAGGACAGGTTGATGCCCTGATCGGAAACCGGCGGCAACTTCTCGGGCGCCCCGGGGACGAATGTGAAATCGTCTTTCGTTGCACGACCGAACAGTTGCGGCCCGAGAGACCACCACAATTTCGCGCTGTCCCCTGACCAATGCAGCCAGTCGCCGGCATCCTTTGTTACCTGAAACACGGGCAGCGACTTCATGTCGGCGGCGATATCGATAGGCTTCCCTGTGCGGGTGAAGGGCATCACGCGGCCCTGGAAACGCTCGGTCCACGCGACCCACTTCTCGTCAGGAGATATTGCATATTCAGACGCATTCTCGCCAGTCAGGTGCGTGCGCTCCTCGGTCTTGTCGAGCGCAACGGATTTGAGCGCGCGGTTCTTGCCATCCTTCGCTACGAAAAAGACGCGATCGTTCGATGCCCCGAATTGCGGCTGTCCGCCTGCATCCGTAATCTTCTTCATTGCGCCACCAGCAGCAGGAACGACGTAAATGCCGGGCTCGCGCGCGTTGACGGGAGATGTCAGATAGCCATCCTCGACCTTCGTAAAGGCGATGGTCTTTCCGTCGGGCGAGAATGTCGGCTCCAGATAGTTTCCGGCGATCTGCGTCACCTTTCGCCCCACGCCGCCCGTTACAGGCATAGTCCGCACGGCCCCCTGCTCAGTGTCTGACCAGCTGACATAGGCGATCTGTTTGCCGTCGCGCGACCAGCTTGGGTACAGTTCGAAATGATCGTTCTGGCTGGTCAGGCGCTTGGCGGTGCCGCCCGCCACGTCGCGCACCCACAAATGACCCAGCGCCTCGAAGACGACTTTGTCGCCTTTGGGTGAGGTGTGGGCAAAGCGGATCATCTTCACGTCGAATTGCGAAGGCGCCACATCGACCTGATGGCGCACAGCTTCGGTCACGCGCCGGGTGCCGGTAACATGGAAAGGAATATCGCTAACGGCCTTGCTGCCGATATCGACCCTTTTGATCCCGCCCTGCGCCCAGAAGACCACGGACTTATTGTCCGGCGTCCATTCCATGCCGGGATACACGCCCTGGATTGCCCAGGTTTCCTGCATATCGCGATCAAGTATGTCAGTAATCGGCGTCTCGCGGCCGGTGGCGATGTCGAGTACGTAAAGGACGGTTTTGTACCGATCGCGACGGATGAAGGCGAGGCTTTTGCCATCGGGCGAAGGTGTGGGACGGATCGACCCGCCCGGTCCGCCGATATATTTCTCGATCTTGCCCGTATCGCGATCCAGCCGTTGAATGGCGTAAATCTCGCCGTTCACATCCTTGGAATATTCGAACACTTCTCCGGGCGTCACGTCATCGGAATAATAAAGGTAGCGACCGCCGGGAGAGAATGCAGGCTCGTTGGTGTCCTTCTGATCGGTCCGCTTTTTGGTGAGTTGCAGCCCTGCCCCGCCAGCCTTGTGGTAAAGCCACATTTCCCCCGCACCGAGCGACCGCCCCGAAGTAAAATGCTTGCGCGCGACGATATAGTCGCCGTCTGGCGACCAGTCCGCCTGATTGAGAAGGCGGAAATCCTCCTTCGTGACCTGACGCGGGTTCGCGCCATTGGCATCGACAATCCAGATGTTATCGCCGCCGCCACGATCCGACGTGAAAGCGATGGAGCGACCATCCGGCGAAAAGCGCGGCTGCATGTCCCATGCTTTACCGCTGGTAATGGGCTTCGCTTCGCCACCGTCGATAGGCATGACGTACAGATCGCCCAGCAGATCGAACGCTATCGTCTTACCGTCCGGCGATACGTCGAGCGACAGCCATGTGCCATTGCGCACATCGATGGGCACGTCCCGCGCCGGACCATGGTCCGCCGACACATCCCATTTGGGCTTCTCGTCAGCCTTTGCGGGCGTTGTAGAGGGAGTTTGCGCAAAAGCCGCCGTTGCCGTGGTGGCGAGCAAGGCGATGAAAAGCCTGGTCATGAAAAGATCGTGCCCCTGTTGAGTGGGTGCTGCGGATCCGCGCACCGGAATGTCAACACGCTAAGACAGTTGTGGTTGCCTCGTCAAAGGCTTAGCGCGATGGACCAATCGCCAAGAAATGCGAGGGCGACTTTTTTGAATTATGCTGCTATGCAGCGAATGTCGCGCGCCAAAGTTCAACGGGAATGCCGCGGCGGGAGAGCGCATAACGCCTCCGCCTGGTCTTGCCACGAAGGACATTCTATGAGCCGTGCCATCAACCTTTCCGCTGCGCCTGCCGCCGTCACGACGCTTTGCGAAAAGCACGCCATTCGCATTTCCAGCATCGAGCCTTTGGAATCGGGCGGTACGCGAGTCGTCCTGCTTACCGCTGATGGCGCCGATACCGTCCGCCGCCGTATGAAAGCTCAAATTGTCGACGGCCCGGTCGTGCGTTCGGGACTGTACATGGCGCGTCGGCCAATCGAATCCAGCCGTCATTGATTGACCTTGGCCAGACGGAAACGTCTGGCCAGTACTTTGGTTTTGGACCGCTGACCGATTAAACGTGACAAATCAGTATTGTGGTGCTACAATGCAGTTATCGTGCGAAGATTGCCCGCAAGCATCGCACGGCCGAGAGACAAGAATGCGCTCCCGCTTGCCCGTCAAGAGGAGTGTCTTCCTGGAAGACCTCAATCAGCTTTTGCATCGTGAGCAGACCGCTTTGTTGCGCGTACAGGCGAGCGAATGTTCCGCAGAACGCGCCTTAAATGTCCGTTCTGCACGAGATTATGGTGCTCGAATCGTGAACCACCGCTTGCCTTATCGCTCGCGTCGCGCCGATGGCAGCACTGCTTATGCGCCTGTCCGCGTTCGCGGATAGAGCACAACCCTTTCGACGCATCGGCCGGAGCCGGACGATGCGCTGTCATATTCGACTATCCGGCACCATATTTGGCACGTTGCCATCGCATAGGGCGAAGCGCGTGCATGACTACCCAAAGGAACTACCTATGCCTATCGGCACCGTTAAATTTTTCAACGCAGACAAGGGCTATGGCTTCATTGCTCCCGAAGACGGCGGCAACGACGCCTTCGTTCACATCACTGCGGTTGAAGCAGCCGGCATGCACACGCTGACGCAAAACCAGCGCGTGTCCTACGAACTGGAACCCGACAAGCGCGGTAAGACCGCAGCGGTCAATCTCCAGGCAGCCTAACCGCTGACAAGAGCAGGCGGCGGAATGTGCGGCAGCAATGCCCGTTCCGTCGCCGCTTTCTATATATCTGCCTAAAATTCCTGGTGCCCCCGCAGCACCTCGACTTTCTTCTCCGGATGAGGACAGCACATTATGACCCATTCCGATTTCTGTCGCCAGCAAGCCGCCAAGGCGCAGGCCGACGCCGATGCCACAAAGCTCGACAATGTTCGCGATCGTTGCCTGCGCTCCATGACAGCATGGACCGACATGGCCGACCGGGCTGAGCGCGTAGCCGCTGAACGCGAAGTACGCGAAGCAGCCTCTGCTGCGGCGCGAGCGCTTTAAAGCGCTCTCCTCCATTTTAAAATACGATTATACGGTATGGGTTGTCGGCAAGCCGCCGGGACTCCGTTGACCGAAGCTGCTACAATCTAACCGCTCACGTCACTCAGAAGAATGTCAGTATTATCCCAGTGGAGAGGGAGCAATGTGTCATGATGGACGTCAACTATCTTCTGCACCGACAGCAGGTGTCTCTGATACGCGCGACCTTGGCCAAGTCCGCTTCGGCGCGCGCTTCCCATGAGACATTGGCACGCGCCTATCGCGAACAGATCAATGCGTACCGCGAGAGCAACTGCATCTCTACACCGCCCCATTAGCAGCGGCGCCCCTGCTACCGCCGCTCGATGAGTCGTTCGATCGGTAGATGATTACCCTTTTCGTCACTACCCAGTTGCTCAAGTTCCGCTTTGATATCTTCGAGTTGTGCTTGGGTTAGATGCTCAATGCCAATGAACTGATTGCGCGCGCCCTCCACCGCCCGCAGCAGCTCATCCAGTTTTGCCTGCATCGCGGATGCATCCCGATTTTGAGCGTTTTGGATCAGGAACACCATCAGGAAAGTTACGATGGTCGTGCCCGTATTGATCACGAGTTGCCACGTGTCCGACCACTGGAAGAGCGGCCCGGTTATAATCCAAATCACTACCACGCCAAAAGCGAGCATGAAAGCAGCCGGCTGCCCTGCGAAACTGGCCGTCCGATGTGAAAATGCCGCGAAGAACCTGTCCATATCTTCTATCCAGTTGGAGCGTATGCAAAAAGCCTATGCGCTGCTCCGTGCACGACGTAAATCCCGCATTCAGGTGAAAACAGGGATCATCGCGATATGAAAATCGTTCCATTTTCCGTTCTTATGGCCAGCATCATGCTCGCCAGTTGTGCAACGCCCCAGACCCGTGTCGAAACAGGTCTTATGGACGCAGGCCTTTCCCCCCGCATGGCTGCATGCATGGCGGATCGAATGGTGGACCGCCTAAGCCTTGTACAGTTGAAACGCTTACAGTCGCTGGCGCGTGTTGGCCGGACGGACTTCGAACGGGTAACGGTCGACGGATTTCTATACAAAGTCCGGGCTTTGGAAGATCCAGAGATTTTTGCCGTTACCAGTAAAGCAGCATTGGTCTGTGCGCTGGATAGCTAGCACAGCACCAGCCATGGGCGCCTAGCGGAGCGCATTTTGCAATTTTGCAAAGTGATTTTGTGAAGTCGTGCTGGTTTTCCAGCAAACGCTGTGCTTTAGGGGCGTGAACCCTATTTTTCTCCCCTTAAAAGTGAGGCGGCACGCATGAATATCCATGAATATCAGGCCAAAGAACTCCTGGCGAAATATGGCGCGCCTGTGCCTGCCGGTTACGCCGCCATGTCGGTGGAAGAAGCTGTTGCTGCTGCAGGCAAGCTGCCCGGACCGCTTTACGTCGTGAAGGCACAAATTCATGCAGGCGGTCGTGGCAAAGGCAAGTTCAAGGAGCTCGGCCCCGATGCGAAGGGCGGCGTGCGCCTTGCCAAGACGCTGGACGAAGTAAAGGCAGCGGCGACCGACATGCTGGGTAACACACTCGTTACGATTCAGACGGGTGACGCAGGCAAGCAAGTCAATCGCCTCTACATTACTGATGGCGCGGACATCGCGAAGGAATATTACCTCGCCCTGCTGGTTGATCGTGGCACGGGCCGCGTGGCTTTCGTTGTATCGACCGAAGGCGGCATGGACATTGAAACCGTTGCGCACGACACGCCCGAAAAGATCCACAGCTTCGCTGTCGATCCCGCAACCGGATTCCAACCGCATCATGGCCGCAGCGTCGCTAAGGCACTTGAACTGACCGGCGACCTTGCCAAGCAAGCCGCAAAGGTAGCGGAAGCACTTTACAACGCATTCCTCGGCACCGATGCAGAGCAGATCGAAATCAACCCGCTGGCGCAAACCACCGACAACACGTTGCTGGTCCTGGACGCAAAGGTCGGCTTCGACGGTAACGCCCTGTTCCGCCACAAGGATTTGATGGAACTGCGCGACGAAACGGAAGAAGATCCGGCAGAGCTGGAAGCCAGCAAGTATGACCTTGCCTATATCAAGCTGGATGGTGACATCGGCTGCATGGTGAACGGCGCCGGTCTGGCGATGGCGACGATGGATATCATCAAGCTCAATGGCATGTTCCCGGCCAACTTCCTCGACGTCGGCGGTGGTGCAACGAAGGAGAAGGTGACGGCGGCGTTCAAGATCATCCTGTCCGATCCCGCTGTGAAGGGTATTCTCGTCAACATCTTTGGCGGCATCATGCGCTGCGACATTATCGCCGATGGCATCGTTGCGGCAGCCAAGGAAGTGAACCTTTCGGTTCCGCTGGTTGTCCGTCTTGAAGGCACCAACGTGCAACAAGGCAAGGACATTTTGGCAGCATCGGGTCTACCCATTGTTTCGGCAGACGATCTTGGCGACGCAGCGCGTAAAATCGTCGCGCAGGTCAAGCAGGTCGCATAATTCGGTGACGAGAGTGCAGCGACGCTACGGCATCGCTGCACTCTCATGACCCTCTTGCTTTGCATGGGTGCAACGCCCATTTGAAGCTGATAACTCCCCGGGAAGAGGCATAAACTGGAGGCCGACTCTATGAAAATCTTGGTGCCCGTGAAGCGGGTGATTGACTATAATGTGAAGCCGCGGGTGAAAGCGGACGGCACAGGCGTCGACTTAGCGAACGTCAAAATGTCTATGAACCCCTTCGACGAGATTGCTGTCGAGGAAGCTATCCGCTTGCGTGAAAAGGGCGCGGCGACCGAGATTATTGCGATTTCGATTGGCGTTGCGAAGGCACAGGAAACATTGCGTACGGCGCTGGCCATGGGCTGCGATCGCGCTATCCTGATTCAGACCGATGACGAAGTGGAACCTCTGGGCGTAGCCAAGCTACTCGCCAAGGTCGTCGAGGAAGAGCAACCCGGCCTTATCATTCTGGGCAAGCAGGCCATCGATGATGACAGCAACCAGACCGGGCAGATGCTCGCCGCTTTGCTTGGGCGTCCACAGGGTACATTCGCATCGAAGGTCGAGGTCGACGGCGACAGCGTCAGCGTTACGCGCGAAGTCGATGGCGGCCTGGAAACGGTAAAGCTCTCGCTTCCTGCGATTGTTACGACCGATTTGCGCTTGAACGAGCCGCGCTATGCTTCGCTGCCCAACATCATGAAAGCCAAATCCAAGCCACTCGCACAAAAGACTCCGGCCGATTTTGGGGTGGACATTACGCCGCGCCTGGAAACGCTCAATGTGGTCGAACCGCCGAAGCGTTCGGCAGGTATCAAGGTTGCCGATGTCGATGAACTGGTAACGAAGCTCAAGGCAATGGGAGTGGCGGCATGAAGACGCTCGTTTGGGTCGAACATGAAGGCGGCCATCTGAAAGATGCAACACTGGCTGTAGTCACCGCTGCCAGCAAATTGGGCGAAGTGCACCTGATCGTCGCGGGGCAGGACGTCGCCGGCGTTGCCGGCGAAGCGGCTAAGATAGCTGGCGTACAAAAGGTCCACGTTGCTGACGATGCAGCGTACGCGCATGGCCTGGCTGAAAATGTTGCGCCATTGATCGTTGATCTTATGGGGCATCACGATGCGTTTCTTGCTCCGGCGACCAGCCACGGCAAGAATATCGCGCCGCGCGTTGCCGCTTTGCTCGACGTGATGCAGATAAGTGATATCCTCTCGGTCGAAAGCGAAGATACGTTTACCCGCCCGACCTATGCTGGCAATGCCATTGCGACCGTCAAGTCGAAGGACGCAAAAAAGGTTATCACCGTACGTGGCACGGCCTTCGAAAAGGCGGCCACAGAAGGTGGCAGCGGTTCGATTGAAGCCGTAAGCGGTGCAGGCGATGCAGGCACATCGACCTTTGTCGGCGCGGAAATCGTTAAGCTGGAACGTCCGGAACTGACATCTGCTAAGATCATCGTGTCGGGCGGACGCGCATTGAAGGATGGACCCACGTTCGAGTCCACCATTTTTCCGCTTGCTGACAAGCTGGGTGCCGCAGTCGGCGCCTCGCGTGCCGCGGTGGATGCTGGCTACGTTCCCAACGACTATCAGGTCGGTCAGACCGGCAAGATCGTTGCCCCGGAAGTCTATGTCGCAATCGGCATTTCCGGCGCAATCCAGCATCTGGCAGGTATGAAAGATTCTAAGACGATCATCGCCATCAACAAGGATGAGGACGCGCCGATCTTTCAGGTTGCCGACATCGGCCTGGTCGGCGATCTGTTCAAGATCGTGCCGGAATTGACCGAAAAGCTGTAAGACACTTCTCTTTATTAATAAAAAGGCCCCGATAGCGATATCGGGGCCTTTTTATTAACGCTTCGTGCTGTCGCGCCGTGTCAGCAATGTGCCACGTCTCCATCCGCATCGATCTCGCGCGCCTGTTGCCTTTCTTCTACGTTGTGCTGTGGGTGCAATGGTGCGAACCGCAAAATTACGAACCCGACGATGGCCGATAAAATGGATCCCATCAGGATACCGATCTTAGCTTCCTCGACAAACAGCGGGTCGTTTGGAAAAGCCAATCCGCCGATAAACAGGCTCATCGTAAAGCCAATGCCACACAGCAAAGAGACAGCGTATATTTGAAGCCAAGTCGCTCCACGCGGTTTAGTACCCAAACCAATGCGAACCGCAAGCATGACACTTAAGAATATGCCCACCTGTTTGCCCAAGAACAATCCTCCGGCAATACCTATCGGAAGCGGTGCGAAGACATGTTCCAGTCCGATCCCGGCCATGGACACCCCAGCATTTGCAAATCCGAACAAAGGGACAACGAAATAGGCGCTCAGTGGATGAAGAGCATGTTCGAGGCGGTGCAATGGGCTATCGTCCGCGTCGGGAGCGCCAGGCGTAGCGCGTATTGGGATGGTGAACGCCGCCAGCACCCCGGCAATCGTTGCATGAACGCCAGACAGCAAAACCGCATACCAAAGTGCCGCAAAGCAAATGAGAAACACCGGCAGCGACTTCACACCTGCTTTGTTGAGGCCAAACATCAGCGCGAGGATCAATCCCGCTGCAAGGAGCGCCATCGTGTCAATGCCTTGTGTGTAGGCAATAGCGATAACCGCGACCGCACCCATGTCGTCGACGATGGCCACTGTCATCAAGAACAGCTTGAGGGAAGTCGGCGCGCGTTTACCCAGCAGCGCCAGTACCCCAATTGCAAAAGCGATGTCGGTCGCCGCAGGAATCGCCCAGCCATTGAACAGCGCGGGATCGCCATTTACCGCCAAAAGATAAATAGCTGCAGGCACCATCATTCCCGCCGCAGCGGCAATCATGGGCAGACGGCGCGCCGTCCAGTTAGACAAGCGACCGTCCAGAAATTCGCGTTTGATCTCTAGCCCAACCAACAGAAAGAACAGCGCCATCAGACCGTCATTGATCCAAAGATGCACGGTCATCGATCCCAGCTTGGGCGTCAGCACCGGACCGATGTCTGCATGAATGAAATGCTGATAAAGCTCGGCTACACCACCAGGAATATTGGCAGCCAGCATTGCAAGCGCTGCAGCCACCATCAGCAACACCCCCCCACCGGCTTCGCTGGCCAGAAAATCGCGTAGTGCTGACCGTGTTCCGTTCTGCGCCATAGCGAATAAAGTCCTTTGCTCAATGGAGGCGCCCCGCCCACACCTATCGGAAAGCGAATGCTCGGGTCAAATGCTGCATGCGCTAACTAGCGCTTGCAAATACGTTCATAATGGAGATTGTAGCCCCAAAATTGCGGAATGTCGGGGGACCATTTCCATATTTACAGTCAACGCCCTACTCAGCCTTCTGGTCGGTGTACAGCGGGAGCTTATGCTCTTTGCTGCCTGTGGACTGGTCATCGGTGGCATAGATGAACTGTTGATCGATATCGTTTACGTCAGCCGCAATCTCTGGCGACGCCTGACGATCTATACGCGGTTTGACGCGATGACGACCATGACGTTGCCTGCATCCGATCATTTAGGCCGTATCGCCGTTTTCGTGCCGGCCTGGCATGAGGCGGATGTCATCGGGGCCATGCTATCGACGACGTTGCAGAAATGGGGCCAACAAAATTACCGCATATTTGTCGGCACATATCCCAATGATAGCAACACGATCGAACAAGTCTCCATCCTAGCGGATCGTGATCCCAGAGTAGTGCTGGTCGTCAATGCTATCGACGGCCCCACGACAAAGGCAGACTGTCTCAACGCAATTTGGGACGCCATGCTGTATGAAGAGCAGCGTACCGGTACAGCGTTCAAGGCAGTTGTCTTACACGATGCGGAAGATGTCGTTCATCCTGACGAGTTGCGCGTATTCGATCGATTGATGGATCGCTTCGACATGATTCAACTGCCCGTTCTGCCTCTCGTCAGCCAGCAGTCACAATGGGTGGCGGGCCACTACTGCGATGAATTCGCCGAAGCCCATGGCAAAAATTTGGTAGTGCGTGAAGCTCTGGGCGCGGCGGTTCCGTCCGCTGGCGTAGGATGCGCTCTAAGCCGAGACGCATTGATGAGGCTTGCCACGGATCAGGGCGGACGCCCCTTCGACCCACGATCGCTTACTGAAGATTACGAAATTGGTTTGCGCTTGACGGAACGCGGATATCGCGGAATTTTCGTCCGCATGAATGATGCTGCCGGCAAGTCGGTATGCAGTCGCGGCCATTTTCCGGAAACTTTGATTGACGCGGTTCGCCAAAAGGCACGCTGGACAGTGGGCATATCGCTGGCAGGATGGGATCGGCTGGGCTGGAATGGGGGCTTTGTTGAACGCTGGATGCGGTTACGAGACCGCGCAGCGGCTTTATCTGCTCTGATCCTGTTCGCGGCTTATGTCAGCGGGCTATTGTGGATAGCGCTGTGGACCATCGAGCAGGTGAGCAATCGGAGTTTAATCGCCACCACGCCATTACTCACCCGCCTTCTCTCAGCGACCGCACTACTGATGCTCTGGCGTGTGATGGTTCGATCCCTATTCGTCGGCCATGCCTATGGCTGGCGACAGGCTTTGCGATCTGTCCCACGCACCGCCATCGCCAACATCATCGCAATCCTGGCAGCACGGCGCGCGCTCGCTGTTTATGTAGGCCTGTTACGCGGAACGCCGTTGCTCTGGGATAAAACGCAGCATCGGTTTCCAGCGAATCCTGTGCGGGAAGCACAGTGAGCCGCAGCAATAGACAGGGGCAGCCGCTAAGGTTCCTGCTGGTTGTGGTACTCTGCTGGATTGGGGGGCGGCTTGCCGTGTCCCATGAATGGTCGCCCACACAGCTACAAGCAGGAATTAAACGAGCATCGCCAAATTTACAGGCGAACCAGCCCAGCACGTTACACGCGAGCCGCGCGAGTATCGATCTGCACCACATTGCGGCTTCCACAATCCTAAGGAAGCCGCAGCCCGTAAGGAGACGCGATGCACGGTGGGCCCAAGCGAGCGAGGTGCCGATGCACAACATCCCTTACGTCACGCCGCCGGTTATAAAGGAGAGGGAAACCGCGCCGACCTCTTTTGCCGGTGCGCCGCTCATTTCCGGCCAAGCAGGAGGCGGGCGTTGGTCCGCGAGTAGCTGGATATTCTGGCGGGATGCCAGCGGGCAGAACAGCCTCGCCAGCGTGGGACAACTCGGCGGATCACAGGCCGGGTTTCGGCTGGCCTATCAGTTGCTGCCGAATGCGCCGGAAAAGCTAGCGCTTTACAGCCGTATTACAGGCGCGCTGCGGGGTCCCTATGCACCCGAAGCTGCCGTCGGAATATCGACTCAGCCAATCGCAGATCTTCCAGTTCGCGTCGCGGTCGAACGGCGCATCGCATTGGATCACGATGCCCGCAACGCGATGGCGGTGATGGCGGTCGGCGGAATTAGGCCGCTCTCAATTGCACGGGGCTTGATACTGGAAGGCTATGGTCAAGCGGGGATCGTAGGTGTCCATAGCCGGGATGCATTTGTCGACGGCAAAGTTACGCTGATGCACCCCATTCATTCTACGCTCCCTATCTCAGTGGGAATAAGCCTCTCTGGGGGCGCTCAGCCAAGCGTCGCTCGGTTCGACATCGGACCACAGATCGAATCGCGGCTGAAACTTGGCGAGCACTCGGCGCGGATATCTGCAGAGTGGCGCCACCGCGCCGCTGGCAACGCACGACCGGGATCAGGGCTGGCTGTGACGCTCGCTACAGATTTTTAACCCCTTTTCGGCTGGAACGCCTTTATATCGCCGCGCTTTGGGACTAGGCCAAAGGCTCCATGGACATTTATCTGCCCATAGCCAATCTGTCCGTGAACGCGCTGGTGATTATCGGCTTAGGCGGGCTGGTGGGCATATTGTCCGGCATGTTCGGTGTCGGCGGCGGGTTTCTGACAACGCCCCTGCTCATCTTTTACGGCATTCCGCCGACTGTTGCCGCTGCCTCGGCGGCGACGCAGGTTACAGGCGCCAGCGTTTCGGGTGTTTTCACCCATCTCTCCCGGAAGACCGTCGATATACAGATGGGCATCGTCATGGTGGTTGGCGGGATCATCGGCGCAATTTTAGGCGCCCTCCTTTTCCGGTTGCTTCAACAACTGGGCCAGATCGATACGGTCATCGCCATACTCTATGTTCTGATGCTGGGTTCCATCGGCAGCCTGATGGCTCATGAATCGATCAAATCGTTGATTGCCATGAAAACGGGCGCGCAGGTTCCCGCGCGCAAGAGGCGACACCACCCGCTGGTGGCCGCATTGCCGATGCGGTGGCGCTTTTATCGCTCGGGTTTGTATATCTCGCCGCTTGCTCCGCTCATCCTGGGAATCGCCACCGGCATATTGACGATGTTGCTGGGCGTAGGCGGGGGCTTTATCATGGTTCCCGCCATGCTGTATCTGCTCGGCATGACGACACAGGTGGTCGTAGGAACGTCGCTGTTCCAGATCCTGTTCGTCACGATGGTGACAACCATGGTGCACAGCTTGACCACCAAGGCCGTCGATCTGGTCCTTGCACTTTTGCTGCTGATCGGAAGCGTCGTCGGCGCTCAGATAGGCACCCGGATTTCCATGGCGGCCCGTCCGGAATATCTACGCATCATCCTTGCGTTCATCGTGCTTGTTATCGCCATCCGAATGGCGTTGGGCCTGGGCTGGCGCCCAGATGAGATCTTTACGGTGCAATTGCAATGAAGTCGCGTCAGCGCATCGCATTGCTTTTGCCCGTCGCGTTGCTGCTCGGCGCAGCAAAGGCACCCATGCTGGTTCCAGACGTTTCACAGCGTGAAATCGTTATCCAGTATAGTTTCACTGGCGCGGAATTACTGCTGTTCGGGGCAATCGTCTATCCAGACGGGCGTCCACCCGATGAACGCGCGGACATCGTCGTGGTTTTGAAAGGCCCCGATCAATCGATCGTCATGCGGGAAAAACAAAAGGTGGCGGGCATCTGGGTCAATGCCGACAGCGCGCGCTTCCGTTCCGCACCCAGTTTCTATGCCATGGCTTCGTCCCGCCCCATAGACAAGATCGTCGATGATCGCACCGCGGCCATTTTCGAACTTGGCGTGGACAAGCTCCAGCTTTCGCCTGCCTCCCTCAATGCAAGCGCTGACATCGAACGATTTCAAAAGGGGCTGGTCGATCTGCGTCGCCGCAATGGCCTGTTCGTCGAGCGGCAAGGCAATGTCGAGATCACCGACGGTGTTCTTTACCGCGCGCGTCTCCCGCTATCCGCGCGGGTGATCGTTGGCGACTATACCGCCGAAACTTTTCTCGTGCAGGATGGTCGCGTAGTCGCTGCAGCCGTGCGCGACATCACCATTCGCAAATCGGGATTTGAGCGGTCGATTGCACAGGCTGCCCAAAACTGGTCGTTCTTCTATGGACTAGTGGCCATTGCGATGGCGGTCGGCATGGGATGGGCTGCGGGAGCCATCGCCAAGCGGTTATAGGCGTCTGTAATCCAATATTTACCGGTTTTGGGTACGCTACGCTGTCGTCGAACATTTTTTTGACGGTTTGCGTAGCGCGGGAACTGTATGAACAGCATAACGGGCTCAGCCCATTTCGAACAAGCGATGCGAGATGCCAGCATTGCTGAATCTGGCGAATCCATGGGCTTTGTTTTCCAGATTGCTGGGTCGAGTTCGCAACTCCTGCTCGAAACCGCCTGCCTTGCCGGGTATAGCCATAGCGAAGACCCATCGATTGCAATGGCTGGTCAAGTCGGCAGTCAGGTGAAGATGCGCGTCGGGAGCAACTGGCTGGTTGCTAACGTCCGCACGATGACGCTGGATCGCCATGACCCAACCAAGATCGTCGCGGACATTGATTTTCTGGGTGAAGGTGACGAAGAGCGATTGACCGGGAAGATCTATGGGTTTCGGCGCGGTGTGACTCGCTACCCGACCCCCGGCACGGATGTTTACCCTGTGTCGAGTTCGGAAATGAACCAGATCTACGCGGCTGACGAGCGCG
Organism: Sphingobium sp. BS19; assembly: GCF_027925545.1. Lineage (NCBI taxonomy): Bacteria > Pseudomonadati > Pseudomonadota > Alphaproteobacteria > Sphingomonadales > Sphingobiaceae > Sphingobium > Sphingobium sp. BS19. Next base: position 75,502 of record NZ_BSEF01000009.1, on the reverse strand, counting down.
CCAATGTGCAAATTGGCATGGTGTATCCCACGAAGACCACCCGTGCAGCGCTGTACGTCGATTCCATGCTGGGCAAGCATTTCGCGCTGCTGGGATCGACCGGCACGGGCAAATCCACTAGCGCTGCGCTGATCCTGCATCGCATCTGCGATCTTGCGCCGCAGGGGCATATCGTCATGGTCGATCCGCATGGCGAATATTCGGCAGCATTCAAGACCAACGGTGCCATCTTCGACGTCAACAACCTTGCCCTGCCCTACTGGCTGATGAATTTCGAAGAACATTGCGAAGTGTTCGTTACGTCGGAAGGTTCCGACCGAACCCTCGACAGCGATATCCTTGCCAAATGCTTGCTTGCTGCGCGCAGCAAGAACCGTCTGGCCGAAGCTACCGGGCGATTGACTGTCGATTCGCCGATCCCCTATCTGCTGTCTGACCTTACCAACATTCTGCAGAATGAGATGGGTAAGCTCGACAAGGGCACCAACTCCCTTCCCTATCTGCGTTTGAAGACGAAGATAGACGAGATCAAAAGCGACCCACGGTACAGCTTCATGTTTTCCGGAATGTTGGTCGCCGATACGATGCAGGACTTCCTTGCAAAGATCTTCCGCCTACCGGCCGATGGGAAGCCGATTTCGATCATCGATGTGTCGGCCATGCCGTCCGACATCACCTCGGTGGTGGTATCCGTGCTGGCGCGGCTGGTGTTCGATTATGCTATCTGGGCCCGTAATGAGCCACAACGGCCCATCCTGCTCGTTTGCGAAGAAGCGCATCGTTACATTCCCAGCAGCAAGACCGGGGGCGGTCAGGCTGTCCGCAAGATTTTGGAGCGCATCGCGAAGGAAGGCCGTAAATACGGGGTTTCTCTTGGCCTTATTACGCAGCGTCCATCCGATCTTGCCGAAGGCGTCCTGTCGCAATGCGGTACGATCATTGCCATGCGCCTCAACAACGACCGGGATCAGGCCTTCGTCAAGGCCGCAATGCCCGAAGGTGCACGGGGCTTTCTGGATTCTATTCCGGCGTTGCGCAACCGGGAATGCATCATCTGCGGTGAGGGCGTCGCCGTCCCGATCCGCGTCGCGCTGGACGATCTCGAAGCGAACAAGCGCCCTGCATCCAGTGATCCGAGCTTTACCGAACAGTGGTGCGAAAGCGGCGGCGAACATGAAATACTGGAACGCACGGTTACCCGGTGGCGCAATCAGGGCCGGTAGTAGGCTTAGCCTGTGGGCGCCATGCGCCCCGCAGGTTCAGTTGCCGCATTAGTGCCTTCGCGGCATTCCTCGACATTCGGCACAACAAGCATTTTCGTCCTGCGCCAGCCACCCTGCATATACACAGCACCGGCCAGCAATAGTGCCACGGCCGATCCCAAAGGATAGCTGAGCCAAATCGCGTCGGCACCCAACGCCGGGTAAGCAAGCCAGTAAAAGCCGATGCGTACGGGATAGAAAGCAACGATCAGAATAAGCAACGGAGCGATCACTGCCCCATTGGATCGCATCGTCCCAAAGAGGACCATGGTGAGGCCGAACAGCAGGAAGCTCCAGCTCGCAAGGAACTGCATATGTCGTGCGACGTCGATTGCCGCACTGCCTGAGCCCAGGAACAGCGCCAGTACCGGTCGGTCGAAGGCCAACATGAGGCCGATCATGGCGCCGGTCATGACTATGTTGGATATCATGCCGCGCCCTGTGATGCCGTTTACCCGATCCCAGCGCCCTGCCCCAATGTTCTGCGCAGCCATTGCACTCACCGCAGCACCGATCGCCATCGCGGGCATTTGCAGATAGGTCCAAAGTTGCTGCGCAGCGCCATATGCGGCCGAGGTCAAAAGCCCCTCGCGATTGACCAGGCCGACCATGACGAGACCCGCCGTCGAAATGACGATCATCTGAAGGCCCATAGGGAAGCCCTTTCGGATGATGATCGCCAGTTGTGCCCGGCCAGGTATAAGATAAGCGAGTTCATGGCCTCTCAGGCGAAGCGGCAAGTCCTTTCGGTACACATAGACCAGCATTGCGATCAGGCTGACATAGCCTGCAACGGCAGTGGCCGTCGCAGATCCTGCTATACCCATAGCCGGAATCGGCCCTGCCCCGCGAATGAACAGCGGATTCAGGCCGCTGTCCAGAATGACGCTGAGAATCATGAACCATAGGGGCGTTATGGAGTCGCCCGACCCACGCAAGCCCATCATGACCATTACGCTGATGAGCGACGCAGGCATGGCAAGGAAAATGACGCGCAAATAGGTGAGCGCCAGATCGAACGCCGCGCCGGGCGTGGCAAGCGCGCGCAAAATCGCAGGCGCGCCTATCCATCCGGCCGCCGAGACTACGATTGCAAGGAGAAAACAAAAGCCCAGTGCCGACCCAAAAGCGCGTCGTGCAGCGGCAATATCCCGACGGCCGAAAGCCTGTCCCACCATGACGGTCGCTGCCATCCCGAAGCCGAAAACGGCGGAGAAAAGCAGGAACATGATGATATTGGCGTTTGCCGTGGCCGCCAGCGCGCCTTCCCCCAAAAACCGCCCGACCCAGATCGAATTGATCGATCCGTTTAGCGACTGGAGGACGTTGGAAGCCAAAGTCGGCAGTGCAAAGACCAACAATGTGCGGCTGATAGGACCAGAGGTAAGATCTGCCGCACCCCGCGGGGGGACCGACGCGGCAGGCTCACTGTCCACCGCTCAGCCCAGTCGCGCCAGAGCTGCAGCCAATCTCTCAGCTTCGGCGGATTTTTCCGCATGGTCTGCACGGGCTTTTTCCACTGCCTCCGGCTTCGCACGATCTACGAAGCTGGCATTGCCAAGGCGACCGGCAAGCGCATCGCGTTCCTTGGCGGCAGCTTCCATGGCTTTGGTCAAGCGCGCTTTTTCTGCTGCAATATCGATGACGCCATCCAGGGGCAGAATATACGTCGCCTCGTCCACCACAATCTGTGCAGCGCCAGCTTCGCTGGGGTCGCCATGCGTGATGCTCTCGATCCGCGCCATACGCGACAACGAAGCGTGCTGGCGCGCCAGGCGTGCCTTGGTTGCTTCGGACGCATCCCGGACGATGGCTTGCATCTTCGCGCCCGGCGGCACGTTGAGTTCGGTGCGCCCTGTCCGGATCGCCTGAACCAGCCGGATCAGCCAGTCGATCTCTGCACTTGCTTCTGGATCGATGGCTTGCGCATCGACCTGCGGCCATTGCGCGACGATCAGGTCAGCATCGCGCTGCCCCATTGCGTGCCAAAGTTCTTCGGTGATGAACGGCATGAAGGGGTGCAGCATCACAAGTATCTGGTCGAACACCCAACCCGCGACGGCCTTGGTCTCGTCGTTGATCTGGCCTTTGATCAGTTCGAGATACCAGTCGCAGAAGCGATCCCATACGAAGTGATAGATCGTGTTGGCCGCCGCATCGAAGCGTAGGTCAGCCATGGCCAAGTCAAGCGCCTGTACGGTTGCGATGGTTTCCGCAACGATCCAGCGATTGACCGGCAGCGTCGCATCCGGCGCGCCCAGCGCCTCTGATGCTCCAATACCGTTCGATTGCAGGAAACGCGCTGCATTCCAAAGCTTCGTCGCGAAATTGCGATAGCCCTCGACGCGCTTCTCATCCATTTTGATGTCGCGGCCCTGACTTTCCATCGCTGCCATGAAAAAGCGCAAGGCGTCCGCACCATATTGGTCGATCAGGCCAAGCGGATCGACCGTGTTGCCTTTCGACTTCGACATCTTGCTGCCATCGGCAGCGCGGACGAGGCCGTGCAAATAGAGCTTCTTCCAAGGCACATCGCCCATGAACTCGATGCCCTGCATCGCCATGCGTGCATCCCAGAAGAACAAAATGTCGAACCCGGAAATGAGCAGATCGTTTGGATAGTGACGCGATACCTGCTGTGTTTCCTCCGGCCAGCCAAGCGTCCCGAATGGCCAAAGCGCGGAAGAAAACCATGTGTCGAGCACATCGGGATCGCGAGTCAGCGGCTTGTTTCCTGCCAATGCCTGCGCAGCGGCCTCATCTTCCGCGACATAGGCCTTGCCTTCGTCATCGAACCACGCAGGTATCTGATGCCCCCACCACAACTGGCGGGACACACACCAGGGCTGGATGTTATCCATCCAGTTGAAATAGGTCTTTTCCCATGTTTTCGGCACGATCTCGATAGCGCCCGACTTCACCGCTTCGATAGCAGGCTTGGCCAGCGTTTCCGCATCGACATACCATTGATCGGTTAGCCAAGGCTCTATGACGACGCCGGAGCGGTCGCCATAAGGCGTCTGGATGACGCGATCTTCGATCTTGTCCAGAAGGCCCAGCGCATCGATGGCATCGACCACCGCTTTGCGCGCGTCGAACCGGTCCAGACCCAGATATTCAGCAGGGATGAGGCCATCGGCGACTTGGACCACCTTGGCATCGGCATCCAGCATGTTCAGCATCTCAGCCGCCTTGAACCCGGCCCGCTTGCCGACTTCGAAGTCGTTGAAATCATGTCCGGGGGTTATCTTCACGGCGCCGCTGCCCAGTTCGGGATCGGCATGTTCATCCGCGACAATGGGGATAAGGCGCCCCGTGATCGGCAACTTGACCATCGTACCCACGAGCGCAGCATAGCGTTCATCCGTGGGATTTACCGCAACGGCCATGTCCGCCAGCATCGTTTCCGGGCGCGTAGTCGCGACGGAGATGTGCCCCGACCCATCCGCCAGGGGGTAGCGGAAATGCCAGAATTTACCGTTGATCTCGCGAGTCTCAACTTCAAGGTCGGAGATGGCCGTCTTGAGGCCCGGATCCCAGTTCACCAGCCGCTTGTCGCGATATAGCAGACCGCGATTATACAACTCCACGAACACCTTGATGACGGCCTTTGAAAAGCCTTCGTCCATGGTGAAACGCTCGTTCGCCCAGTCCATCGAACAGCCAAGACGGCGGAGCTGGCGCGTGATTTCACCGCCGCTTTCTTCCTTCCACTCCCAAACCTTCGCGATGAACTCTTCGCGCGTAAAGTCGGTGCGCTTCTGCTGGCGCTGGTTCATCTGCCGCTCGACGACCATTTGCGTAGCAATACCCGCATGGTCGGTACCGACTACCCACAAGGCATCCTTGCCGCGGAGCCGTTCATAGCGGACCACGATATCCTGCAACGTATTGTCCAGCGCGTGCCCGATATGCAGGCTGCCCGTCACATTGGGCGGAGGGTTCACGATGGTGAAAGGCTGCGCGTCGGGACGCTCAGGACGGAACAGGCCTTTGTCTTCCCAATGGCTGTACCAGCGGGATTCTATGGCGGCGGGATCGAAGTTTTTCGGCAGGTCGGTCATGCGACTGCCTTTAACGTTTGGAACGCAACCGTCAAAGCCGAAGTAGACGCTCAACCCGCCTTGGCGCGCCGCCGGTTAAATTTCGCGGCCGGTGATCCGCGCGATTTCTTTCGCGACCATCGCCTCGACAAGTCCGGGAAGATTCGTGTCGAGCCACTGCTTCATCATGGGGCGCAGCAGCTCCCGAACAAGCGCTTCCAGCGTGTTGTCTCCGCCGGCCTGCGGCTTCACCAGCATTGCAGACAGGGTAGACAGCGAATGACGCGCCGCTATTTCGCTTTCGACCGAGAGCATCGCCGCGGGATCGGACGGTTCAGTCGCAGGTGACGCTTTCACTTCAGGCTTAGCCATCTCTTGTGGCTCCGGAATGTTCGAGGCACCCTCATGCGCGTCCTCGACGGGGGCAATGCTTTCAGGCGAATCGAACGCTTCGGTCAGTTCCAGAACCTCGTCAACTTGTGCGTTGTGAAGCACGGTTGTCGGCTCTGCATCTTCTTCAACTGCGGGCGAATTGCGACCACGACGCAATGTGCGCGGCGCAGATGCACGGGCGGCTTCATCGCCTTCTTCGGCAATGATGCGCTTGATGGAAGACAGTATCTCTTCCATCGAGGGTTCTTTGGTCATGTCCCCCATTGTCGTCGCCCCTCAATTACCCTGTTCGTACCTGGCAGCAGCGCGAGGCGTTAACCATCATTTTGCTGCGTCAGGCGCTACCATGGCGTTTTGTGCAGGCGTGTCAACGGTGCGTGTCGCCACGGGCTGCGGACGGGGATCGCCGCCCCAGTCGAGCAGCTTGTTCTTCACGCGATCATAATTTTGCACAGGATCATACAAAACGCCTGCCTCAAGACCCAAATCGTCCGCTTCGGCATGGCCCATAGCCGCCAGCAAAGTGAAGCCGGCAACGTAGGCATTGCGCCGCGCAGACACCAACTGGACACGAGCATTCAAAGCTTCCTGTTCCGCATTCAGAATGTCGAGAATAGTACGACTGCCGACCGAATTTTCCGCCCTTACGCCTTCCAGCGATAGCGAGGTCGCATCGACCGCAGATTGGCTGGACACGATCGTCTGTAGCGACGCCTGCCAACTTGCGTAAGCAGCACGCGCCTGGGCAATTACACTGCGCTCCGTTTCGATCTCGCGCTCGATAGATTGCGATTCGAATGCTTGGCTTTGGCGAACCTGTGCCGCTGGACGACCGCCCTGATATAGAGGCAGGTTTAATTGCACGCCTGCAGACGCCGTTTCGTTGATCTGCGATGACGCCCGGTCGCCAAGCGTATCGAGATAATTGGTATAGCCGCCCTGAGTAAATACCGAGACGGTCGGCTTCGCGGCGGCGCGAGCGACTTTCACGTCATACACCGCTGCTTCTCGTGTTTTCTTTGCAGCCAGAATGTCGGGATTGTCGGCAACGGCCACCTGCACTGCCAGATCGGGGCTTTGCGGCAAGTTGGGCAAAGGCGGTGGCGTTTCCAGATTGTCCGGAACGTCGCCAACCAGCGCGATATAATTTTCCCGCGAACGAATGAGATTGGCTTCCGCCGTCTGTAAATCGCTGCGCGCCAGGGCAAGGCGAGATTGCGATTGAGCAATGTCAGTGCGCGTCAAATCGCCGACTTCAAAGCGATCGTTCGTCGCCTGCAAATTGACATCCAGAACGCCAACATTGGCGCGATTGAGCGAAACAATGGCCTGGTCGCGAATGACATCCATGTAAGCCGCTACGACTTGCGAGAAAACCGACGCTTCCGTCGCACGAAGGTTAGCCCGACCGGCCTCCACACGCGTTTTGGCGCCACGCACACCGTTCTTGACTGCTCCGCCCGAATAGATCGGAACACTCAACTGCGCTTGGGCGTTTGCCGTGCGCTGGGGCGAGGTGAAGCTGATCGTAGGCTTCAGGATGCTCTCGGTATACGATCCGCTAGCCTGCAGATTAGGGCGTCCCGCTGCCTTCTGGATCGGCACATTTTCATCCGTGGCGCGCTGACCTGCCCGCGCGCCCGTCAGCGTCGGGTTGCTTTGATACGCCTTGAGCAGCGCCGTCTGCAGCGTTTCCGCAGCCGCTGGATAGACCGAAGCCGCCGAAGCCAAAACGGCCGTTGTTCCAAGCAACGCAAAGCGCCGGACGGCGATGGACAGACTTTTCAAATGCAGTGCCCTCTTAAAAAACGAATGTTTTCGGTCGGGCAAAGCCCGGCAACGATACCATTTCTATGTCCGCAATATTCGTAAGGCCAAAGGCATTGCCGCTCTTGCGCCCTGTCGCAAGCCGCGTAACGCCGCGGTCGGCAAGCCCTGCGGTCATACGACCCCCATCCGCCAGTTGTTCAACGAGTGCGTCGGGAATGTCCTCAACTGCGCCATCTACGATGATCACATCGTAAGGCGCGCCCGCAGGCGATCCCGCCACCAGCGATCCGGGGGCCAAGGTTACGCCAGAAAGGGTTTGATCGTCCGGCAACAGATCCGCGCCATCCACTGCCATCACATTAGCGCCCATCGATGCAAGCACCGCCGCCGTATAGCCGGTCGCCGCCCCGATCAGCAGCACCTTGTCGCCTGCCTTGATCGCCGCTTCCGTCAGCAATCGCCCCGTGGCCAGCGGAGGGTTCAAGCTCCGCCCGTTTGCCAAAGGAATAGGGCGGTCGATATAAGCCATTGCCTGCCGATCCGCCGGGACGAAAGTCTCACGCGGGACAAGCGCCATAGCCGCGATTACGCGCGCATCGCTGACATCGCTGGTGCGAAGTTGGCTTTCCACCATCGCGGCGCGCATCGAGGCGAAATTCGGTTTAGTCACCACAGGTCTCCAATTGGCACAACTGTATTGGTAACGCAATACAGTAAATGACTTAGCAAACCTCTAATTCACATGCCGCTTGAGGCCAAGCACCATTACGCGATTGCAACAGAGATTTTTCCGCCCAGTTTGGCGCTTTAGCCGCCGCCAGCGGCAGCGACTGATGCGTTATACTTGACTTTGCTTCATAGGCTGCGCATTGGCGTCCTCCCCACGACAACGGTTTGGCCCGATGGCGGAGTGGTTACGCAGAGGACTGCAAATCCTTGCACGCCGGTTCGATTCCGGCTCGGGCCTCCATTTCTCCGTTTGAAGACGTCCGGCAACGTCCATTAAACGGCTGTTTTCCAGCACTTTTTCTGGTATTATTGCCCGCATCGGTTCGGACGGTTCCACCTGCATCCGGGTACAATGATGGTACGGATGATGGATCGGACCCCGAACATGGATTCGGAGGTCCATCAATGTCGGACAGTGCGAAACGCAAGACGGGCCTGACCGCAAACGCGGTGAAGCACGCGAGACCCAGAGATAAGGATTACAAGCTGTCGGATCGCGACGGCCTGTACTTGCTCGTGAAAACCACCGGCATTCGATACTGGCGGATGAACTACCGCTTCGGCGGACAGCAACGGACATTGTCGTTCGGGCGCTGGCCTGAGATTCTGCTGGGGGATGCGCGCGAGATGCTGATCGAAGCACGTCGCCAACTCGCCAAAGGCCTTGATCCGCTGGAACAGGCAAAGCTGGAAAAGATCGCCAAATCCATCGCTGCCACCAATACGTTTCAAGCCGTAGCGGAAGAATGGCTGGAAAAGATCGAGAAGGAAGGGCTAGCCGCTATTACCCTCAAGAAGGCGCGCTGGCTGCTGGCGCAAACCTACCCGGCCTTGGGCAGGAGACCGATCTCCGAAATCACGGCCCACGAACTACTGCTTGTCCTCAAGAAGATCGAAGCCTCGAAGCGGTACGACACCGCTAACCGCATCCGCAGCACGTGCAGTCAGGTGTTCCGCTATGCCATTGCAACGACCCGCGCTGAACGGGACATCTGCTCTGACCTACGCGGCGCGCTGGTCACCCCTCGCACCAGTCACCGCGCTGCGATCACGACCCCAACGGAAGCGGGCGGACTGCTTCGCGCTATCGAGGATTACGAGGGCAACGACCTGACGCGGATTGCGCTCCGGCTGCTGCCTCACTTGTTCGTCCGCCCCGGCGAACTGCGCTGGGCGGAATGGGGCGAGTTCGATTGCGACAAGGCGGTTTGGACGATCCCCGACCACAAGATGAAAATGCGCCGCCCTCATGCTGTGCCGCTGTCACGGCAGGCCTTGACGATCATCGGCGAAATCGAACACGATGCCAGCTACAGCGCCTTCCTGTTTCCGTCATTGCGCGCTCTGGACCGCCCGATGTCGGACAACACGATCAATGCTGCGCTACGTCGGCTCGGTTTCAGCAAGGACCGGATGACGGGCCATGGCTTTCGCGCCATGGCAGCCACCTTGCTCAATGAGATGGGTATCTGGAACCCCGATGCCATCGAACGCCAACTGGCCCACACAGATGGCAACTCAATCCGCCGCGCTTACGCCCGTGGCCAGTACTGGGACGAACGGGTGCGCATGATGCAGCACTGGTCCGACTACATCGATCAACTGCGCGACGGCGCGACTATCCTGCGCCCCAAATTCGGCCACAGCGCATCATAATCGCTTTTCCCGCGCACGCTCGATCAGGGCGTGCAGGCTGGCTACCGGGACCAAGGTGCAACGCCCGATCTTGATCGTCTCCAGGTCGCCCGAAGCGATCAATTCATAAAGCTTGGATCGCCGGATGCCGGTCAACCGGATGGCATCCGCGATCCTGACGGAAATCGGCTGAAGCGCGGTTGCCGTCGCGGCGGGCATGACAAAGGGCAGTGCAAGCTGCTTGCCATCGCGCGCCGGTGATTCAATGCGCCGGATCATTGGCCCTGCTCCGGATCGGCCTGGGTCAACTTTCGCCGGTGGGCGTCGTGCACCCTGCTGCGAAGGGACTTGTCGGGGTGTTCGAGAAGCAGGCCATCGAGCGCAACTGCAATGAAGGTCAGCTGCCGCTTGATGTGCTCGACGTTCTTCCGGCCTTCCTCCCGGAACTCCTGCCCTTGAAACAGGTCCGTGACGATAGCGCCTATCCACTGACTGCGGCTCTGCTTGGCGCGGGTTGCTTCTTCCTGCACCCAGGCAGCGACATGCTTGGGCAGGTAGGTCTGGATCGAAACATTACGTGTCATTGGAAACTCCAGTGATCTGGAGCCTGGCACGCACTGCGAAAGGCAAGTCTGTTCTATGTTTGTTCTGAATGAACGTCAACCGGTTTGGAAATCGCAGGAATTCGCTATTTTTGACGTAATTCGATTTGAACCTGTCGCTGGAATCAGGGCAAGTCAAATTTGACTGAGAAGCTGCCATGTCGAAAAAATGGCATTATATTAAGCATATTCAGATGCTTAACTCCTGCGATTTGTCGCGTACGGTGTGTATTGAACTGTACCCAACTGCGAGTCTCGGCCCAGCATCATTCGCTCTTTCCACCTCGTCGGCCTGCGTCGCACTTCCCCAAGGATGCGCAGCGCCTGCGGTGCTTGAGCAGGTCGAGTGTTGAAGGCAGGACTCCGTGGCGACGGTCCACGATAAAGACGCTGTGGCGCTCTTCCCGGCACGCGTCCCGCTCAGTAAGGTGCCTCCAAAGGGGTTCCTGCTTGTCTGATTCAGCGCTTTTCATTTCCGGTTCTCTGTTCACGACTGATTATCTGGCTGAAGCCATCAAGGCTGATCCAGCATATCTCGCGATAGAGGTGGACGGCCTTCGTATTGCGCTGGAGAAGATCGCCGCTGCATTCCCGCAAAGTCACAAGACCAACGAGAGCCAGACGGAGGACGACTTCATCTGGCCGGTTCTTGGTGCGCTGGGCTGGGCGGAGTCCTTGCGACAACAGAATTTGACTGTCAGCGGGCGTGACGATGTGCCCGACGGCCTCCTGTTTCTGGACGCAGGCGCCAAGGCGGCTGCCAATGCGCAGCAAGAGCAGTGGAAGCGCTATGCGCACGGTCTGGCTGTAGTTGAGAGCAAGCGCTGGGCACGCCCGCTTGACCGCGCTTCTGGCCGCGACGAGGCCACTGCGCCGTCAACCCAGATGTTGCGCTATCTGCGCCGAATTGATGACCTGACGAGCGGCCGGCTCCGCTGGGGCATCCTGACCAACGGCACCAAGTGGCGTCTCTATTGGGCAGGCGCGCGATCGGTTTCCGAAGAGTTTTTGGAAATCAATCTGAGCCGAGTGCTTGCGCTGGAAAGCGGCGATGATCTGTTCGCTGACGAGGCCACGCGCGAACATTGGCTGCGCGTCTTCGCAGTCATGTTCTGCCGCGATGCCTTCATCAAGACCGGCACGGACAATCGCTCGTTCCATGAACGCGCGCGGGCGGTGGCGGCGTTCTACGAAGAACGGGTTGCGGCCAGCCTTTCCAGGCTGGTGTTCGAACAGGTCTTCCCCGATCTGGCCAGCGCCATCGCCGGGGCCGCGCCGCAGGCCTCGCTGGAGGATGTGCGGCAGGCCTCGCTCGTCCTGCTCTATCGCCTGCTGTTCCTTCTCTACGCTGAAGATCGCGACCTGTTGCCGGTAGGCGAGAAACGGTATGACGATTACGCGCTGCGCCATCAGCGTATTGAGGTCGGCAAGCGCATTTCCGAAGGCGACGTGTTCTCCGCCTCCGCTGGCAAGGTTTGGGCGCACGTGGCCGATCTGGCCCGGATCATCGACAAGGGCGACGCCTCGGTCGGAATCCCGCCCTACAACGGTGGCCTGTTCGCAGGCGACGGGACGCCGTTGCTCGATTCCATCCGCATTCCTGATAGTGTCATGGCTCCGGCGCTCGATGCCCTGTCCTATGAACGGTCATCCGGGGAACGGCGTTACATCAATTACCGCGACCTTTCGGTGCAGCAGCTTGGTTCGATCTACGAACGGTTGCTGGAGTTCGAAATTGTCCGTGCCGATACCGGCGCACTCTCCGTCCGGCCAAACCTGTTCGCCCGCAAGAACAGCGGCAGCTACTACACGCCTGATGAACTGGTCGGCCTGATCCTCGATCAGACGCTGGAACCACTGATCGCTGAACGGCTCGATGGCTTCCGTACCGCGCTGGACAGGCTCGACCCGAAGGATTCGCGCGATTACCAGATCGGTGATCTGAACGCGGCTGACCCGGCGGAAGAAATCCTCAAACTGCGCGTGTGCGACCCGGCGATGGGATCGGGGCATTTCCTCGTCTCGCTGGTCGATACGCTGGCCGACCATGTGCTGGATGCCATGGCCGAAGCGCAGGCACTGGCGGCGGAGGCCGCGCCGCATCTGGAATACATGTCCCCACTGGCCCGCAAGATCGAGGACATTCGCGCCACCATCTTGCGCAATGCCAAGGCGGCAGGCTGGACCATCGACCAGGCCCAGCTTGATGACCGCCACATCGTGCGCCGCATGGTGCTTAAGCGCTGCGTCTATGGCGTGGACAAGAACCCGATGGCGGTGGAGCTGGCCAAGGTGGCGCTGTGGCTGCACACTTTCACGGTAGGTGCGCCGCTTTCGTTCATCGACCACCATTTGCGTGCGGGCGACAGCCTGTTCGGCCTCTGGGTGCGCGATGCTATCGACAAGGCGGGCGCGCAGGGCGGCGAGCTTCTGCACATTGGCCCGCTGCGCGAGGCAGAGGCATCGGCGGCGGCGATGGGGATCATCGAGCGGCTGACCGACGCCGAAATTGCCGAGGCGCACCAGTCCGCCGCGACCTGGTATGGCGTGCAATCGCAGATCGGCCCGCTCGACAGCTTCGTGTCGTTCCTCCACGCGCTGGACTGGCAGAACCTCAGGCTGCCGGTCGACAAGGCTGCTGTGCGCGCGCTGCTGGATGGCCAATTTGGCAACCCGGTGGAGATCATGCTGGGGCGGCAGGAGCCTGTCGCAAGGAAATCCGCAGCCGCTAAGGCAGGCATGACTGACCGGATGAAGAAACAGCGTTTTGATGCGAACGAACTGCTGGCGGCTGCCGAACGCATCCTGGCATCGGCCCGCGCGCTGATCTCCGAGGAACGCTTTCTTAACTGGCAGATCGCCTTTCCCGGAGTCTGGGAAAAGTGGAGCAGCGCGGAACGTGTCGGCGGCTTTGACGCCGTTGTCGGGAATCCGCCATGGGACCGGATCAAGCTGCAACAGGTCGAATGGTTCGCGGCGCGCAAGCCGGAAATCGCGATGGCCCAGCGCGCTTCTGATCGCGCCAAGCTGATCGCAAAGCTCAAAGCCGACGGTGATCCTCTGTGGGATGATTTCACCCATGCCGAGAGTCGGGCGGCGGATACGGCCCGGATGGCGCGTTTCAGCAGCGGCAAACCAACGAAAGACCCCGAAACTGGAAAGTCGGTTCCAGCGCCTTCGGATATCCGGGCGGGATGATGGGGGGAACTGTTCGATGACCATGCCTGATTGGCTGAAGGATGGGCTCGAAATCCTGGCGGCCCTGTCCGGGAACAAGAACTGGGAGGAGTGGGCGAAGACCGCGTTGGGCCTTGCTGCCTTCGTGCTGGCACTCTGGCTGGTCTGGCAGGAGTTTGTGCGCTGTTTTCTGCTGCTTCGCAGGGTTCACCACATGTCGCGGCGCGGGGGCTTTTGGCAGATCCTGAGGACAATGGTGCGCCTTGCTGCAACCGATGGCGCGCTATTTTCATTGGACCGGCGCACGCTGTCTCGGCGGACACGCATTCTGATTGAGCACGAACTGCTTGGCGAGACCCCGAAACCGCTGCGGGATTGGCGCGATGGCGGCGAAGCATGGTCAGAGGCATTTCTGCCGGTTCGCCTGTGGGTGGCCATGCGCAACTACGTCCGGACTTGGCGCGCCTATCTGCACAGGAGCCGAGTATGGTGGCGGGACATCGGCCCGGCGTTGAAACTACACGGCGACTGGACCATCTACGTCGATAATCCATCGCTGGTGAACGCCAAAATCGACGAAATCCAGAGCTATTTCGAGTGTCTTCGCTCGTTGGGTTATGAGGGAAGCGAAGGCGATAGATTCATTTGCCCTATCGAAGTGAAAACAGGCTTCATTGCGCCGTTGCACCTGCTGACGGGCCTATATGCGAAATTCGACGAGAACTGGGGGCCAATCATCCGGTCATTCGATCAGGATGTGGATGCAGGTGGATATACACCGGATGCTGCGGTGGACCGGGACCTCAGGCAAATCCAGTTGTTTATCTACAACTGCTGGTTACTGTGGGGGCCAAGCATTCCGATTTGCGAGTGCAGGAACTGGAACGCGCGCTATAGTGTGATACAATACGGCTTCGGGGACGAAAACAACTCCATCGAGCTTGTCGGCAGGACCAAGCTGATCAAGGAGGCATTGGCCGAACTGCTGCATGCGCAAAAGGAGCAGGAACGCGCCACCCGCACTGTCGGTGCCCAGCGTCCTGAAATCATGCCTTTTCTGGGCATGGCGATACCCGCAAACGTCAAAGGGCGGCTGCGATTATCCGGGAGCCTTGGAGGGCGTTCGTCCGAGCAGGTCAATGCGCTGCCGATTGCAGCGCTCAAGAGCTGGGGCGGATTGCAGAATGAACGACCTGTCTTGTTTATTTCCGAAATCGACTACACCAACGCCGTGGACGGCGACGTCGAAAGTCTGAACCGGGATCGTGGGCACATTGCAGTTGATGGCAACGCGCTGCCGTCCCGATATTATTCTGCCTATCTTTGGGTCGCGATTGTGGTCCTTTTACCGACGCCAAATGGACTCACCCCGCTCAGCCACACGCAGACGCTGACACCGGAACCTTGGAAGGACTTCATTCCCTTCTTCGAGCACGGTAATCTTGCCGACCCGGAAAGCTGCCTTTTCGGCAAGCGCCAGCTCGCTGTAAAGGTCGTCACCGGGCTTGCGGCGGCGCTTAAAAGTTGGGGTACGGACCGAGACCCGCTCCATTTCGCCTTTGCCAGTTCGATTGACGAGCCGGGATGTGGTCACGCCCTGGCTCACCCGGAATGGGATGGACATGTGACAATGCGGCACCTGATCGGCCAGGCTCTCGAAGACCTTGCTCGGACGGATCGCGACGTGAAACGCTTACGCGACGAAAATCTGCTTCGCATGGATTACTTCAGCGGTGCCCCGCAGCAGCACCCATTTTCATCCTGTACTTTTCCTGAGATCGTTTCGTCCCACTACAAGGTGATTGATGCAGCCAATGCCGACCTCAGGTCTTGAGGCCGCTCGATATCTGCAAGCAATTTATTCGGATCGGTCAAGCCGGCCAAAAATGCCCGAGGGTCGAGAAGCCTTACATTTTCGCTCCGTGCCGCCATGCCATCAAGTGTCTCAAGCTGGGCGGCGACTTGCGGTGCGCCATCGGGCGCCTTTCCTTTCAGAACCGATATTCCGAAAAAACCAGCAAGATGATGGCGTAACAATGCAGGATCGAGGATAGGGCCGGGAAGCCCCAGAACTGAATAGACAAGCGTCTCGTCAGCTTTTTGATCTGGGGAAAGCGGTGGTTGAATATAGGGGAAATCGACGACGAGGGCGCCTACCCGCGCCCATATTCCTAGCCGTGCGAACTGATCCATGCCGCTATGCGCAGAATCTTTCTCATAGGCTTCACGTGTCATGCGGAAGGGATCGTTCTGTTCGATGAAAATCGCCACTCTGTTGGAAGATAGGGCGTTGAACAGCGAACCGATCATATCCGACAGCGACTGCATGAAAATTCGTAGCGCACCTCGCCCGCGCGCAGAAGGGCAGATATACAGATAGTTCAAGTTGGCAGTGACGGGGGCTTCGGCCGATGGAGGAGCGAGCGCAATGAAATTGGCTCCGCCAATCATCTCGCCCGAGTGCTGGTCGTTTGCGACCACACACAGTTCTCGGAACTCTCCAAATTGTGCTACTAACCGATTATGTTCATTACCATAATTCAGTACAAGACAGTCGCCGAACCCTTCACGATTTTCAGTTTCGTCCGGAAGAGTGAATGCCTGTTCATATCCCTCGAAAAATTGATCGAACACCGTTCCATGTGCGGTGTCTGTTAGTTCCAAAGACAGAAGCAGCTCGTTCATGATCCGCCTTGACCACACCTCGGGCCGACGGGCAAGTGCGACAAAAGCGAGATTATGATGTGCCGCCGCATCGCTTCCGTGCCGATTCGCGGTCAACACTCAGCAGACGATTCCCGCTTTGAGAATTGAACCCATTTTGAATCTGAAGGTGATGGACCGATTGATGGATTGCTAGCGTTAAGACCTATAAATTGATAATTATATCAATGCTATGTTCGATGAATTGGATTCCGGCTCGGGCCTCCAAAATTCTGTCTGGCAACGTCCGCCAACAGTTGAAAAAATCCCTGATTTCCGTTAGTTTTGTGGTATTCGCTGATTGTCGGCGGATGCCTCTGTTTGCCTGCGATTGCGCATGGTGGGGGCTTAACCAAGGGTCCTGGCGGCCCCCAATGGTGCTGATCGTTACCGCTATTCGAAATGCCAAGCCGTACAAGGTCGCTGACTCCCCGGGCTTGTATCTGCTTGTCAATCCAAGAGGCAGCAAGCTTTGGCGAATCAAATACCGCATCGACGGCGTGGAGCGGAAACTGTCGCTAGGGACGTATCCCGATATTAGCTTGGCCGAGGCGCGCGCTGCCCGGGATGCGGCTCGTAGGCAATTGACTCATGCAGTCGATCCCAATGCAGCCAAACGACAAGCCCGCATCGAGCCGAGTATTCAGGCCAGCAACAGCTTCGCGAGCGTGGCCGAGGAATTATTAGAGAAGAAAGCGCGTGAGGGGTGGGCTGAACCAACGCTGGAGAAGATGCGCTAGTTCGTGAAACTGATTGGGGCAGAGTTCGGAAAGCGACCTGTCACCGATATCACGCCTCAGGAATTTTTCATGAACCGCAAAAGCATGAACGGCGTGTCCGGCGATGGAGGCGCGAATACACTAACAATCAACACGGACCACTTAGTGGGGGGCCGGTCATCTTTCTGAACGGTTGCTGCGCAAAGGACGCGGGTGATCATTCAGCGCGTTCGTGAAAGCACCCCATACACTCAAACCTATTCCGGTTGTTGAATTCAAACGGCACCGATATAGCGAACCGCATGTCAGAAACCGGAAATATCAAGAGATATACGCAAGCTCGCGGCAGGGCGCGAAGGGAAGCGTTGTTGTTGGCCGCCCGCGCATTGCTTCACGAGCGGACAATGGACGAGATTACCTTGCCCATGATCTCCGAACGTGCGGAGATACCCGCAAGCTCCACTTATCATTTTTTCTCCGACGTCCGCGTTCTCTACAAGGATCTCGCCCGGATGATCACCGATGAAATGAGCCTGATCGCGCCCGAAATCATAGCCTATCAACGCTGGCAGGATTGCGTTGGCACCTTCATCCAGACCTCGGCCGCCTATTTCAATTCCGATACCGCAGCCCGGCAACTGCTGCTTGGCCCCCAGACCGCACATGACATCAAGCGCGCAGCCTGTCACGATGATCTGAGATTTGGTGCGGTGCTAAGCAACCTCCTTGAATCCATCTATCATGTTCCTCAGATGAGAGATCCTGTCCTCGCCTGCTTCTACGCGATCCAAATAGCCGACACTTTCTTTAGCCTGTCTGTGCTTGAAGATGGCATCATCACTGATCAGATGCTCGATCAGGCAATTCTCGGTTCAACATCTTATCTCGCCAACTATCTGCCGCCCATCCTTGAGATGCGCAACAGCATGCCCGTCAAGCATCCTGGACGCAGGACGAGCGGCGCAGGCGATGCTGGCATATTCAAGACGCGGAAGACCGTCTCGGTCGCTTGAATTAGATGGATCACATTGGCGCGCAGGTTTCGGCAAGCCAGATCAAACCATGACCGTCACGGGCGCCGCCGCCCTGCAACGATCATGGTGCCTTCATCCTGATCAGTGCGCTGATGACGCTGCTTTACAGATTCATGTCATGTATCTGTTTGGCGGCCCGCTCACCCTCACTAACGGCCGTTTCCCACATCTGCGCGCCAGCCAGTTCCGAATGCGAAAAGGCGATGCGGTGAAATGGCGTCTGTAGCACGTCCTTCGGCGCTTTCTTGCCATCCTTGCCAAAGAAGAATCCAGGCGGCCCGACAAAATAAGCATGGCCCTGACGGTTGGTGATAATCCCGGCAATGTCGCGCTGGTCGTCAAAGCCATAGGGGGCGAACATCTTGGTGAACTGCTCGCGGACCTGCGCCTCGATATCGGCATAGGACATCGAGAAGAGCTGCATCCGGGCTGCGGTGCACTGGTCAGGAAAGGGCATGCTTGGCAGCAAAAATGGGATGTATTGTGTCAAAACCACAGGCTTGTTCGGGTCAAGCGGCTGTGTCTCGTGTCCATCGACCACAAGGTTACGCCGCAAGCTGGTCCACCAGCCCAGCCCCTCAAACCAACGGATGCCCGACGCGCCCAGTTTGTCCAGAAATCGCCAGTTCCTCAGCGCAACATTGATAACCAACATCGGTGCATGGTGAAAAGCGCTCATAGCCTCCCGATAATCCGTACTGATATCATGGCAGATACGCCGGTTGGCGTGCTGCTGACCCGCGCAAATGGCAGCCTTGGCGCGAACGCTCATAAGCTTGCCGTTCTGGTCATAGGTTATGCGAACAGCCTTCGCCCTGGAGGGTTTGCCCTCGTGCACTACCGAAAAGACCGTGCTGGACAAGCGCACCCGCAAATTTTGCCCTACGCGATCCAGCTGGTCCCACTGCACAGGACCGGTCATGACGTCATATACAGTGTCAGCGCCACCGATCGCTTCGGGCTTTGCTTGCTTGAGGAGCTTCCGTGCGATCATCGTATTGCCGCCGGGGAAGGTGGCCAGATACAGGACGTCAGTGGGGTCCTGACCATCGAACTGGTAGCGATAATAAGCATTCACGCCAGGCTGGAGGTAATTATAGGCGGAATAGGCCGAGATAATCTCACCGCCTTGCCCGCAACCCATACTCGCCATCACGGGGCTGAGTATTTCGAGCACACCATCTATGCAGTCATCCGGAACGCCGGCCACATTGAGCAGGAATTCCTTGTAGGTCATCGAATCCAGCCATTCCGCCCAGTCGTCCCGTTTTGGCGGCGTGCGAAAAAGCTCAAGATCGACCAACGCTTTTTTTAACTTCTCAGAAATGGGCGCATCCTTGAAGCCATTGCGCCAGGGATTGGAAACCATCCCCTTACCCTCATAGTAGAACGCAGTGTCTCCCCGCTCCCAGGAAATGTGCATAGGGCCCCACGCATCCTGAGGGATTTCCATGGGCTTGCTGAGATTCTTGCCGGTCTGAAAGGTAAATTCTTCTGGAAAGCCAAGCTCCTTTAAGATCGGCGCCGCAAAACCAAGAGCAGATGCCTTGGCGAACGGCACAACGATGCCGGTCGACCCTTGGGGGGCGGTAAGTCGGTATCCATCGACATCGAATTCATTTTGCTTTGCTTCACCGCCGAAGATCGCATGCTGATCGAGGATCAGGATTTTCGCCGTGGGATTTGTCTGTCGGAATCGATAGGCTGAAGTCAGGCCCGATATGCCAGCGCCGATGATGACCAAGTCATACAGTTCGTCAACAACGGGCGCGGTGGCGATCCGTTTGTCGAGTTCACCATTCCGGATCTGCCCATGCGCAGCGTTGACGACGGCTGCAGTATTGCCATTTTTGCCCGCATAGTCGCCTACGCCGCCGGGGCCCGTCCAATCCGTACCAAGGCCGGTCATAGGGTGATCGATGGTCTGGGCATTGGCCGATGCAGTAAGGCTATTAGGGGCGGCGGCCGTCAAAAGCGCGGCACCTGAGCCCACGAGCGTGCCTCCAATGAAGTCTCGACGCGTCACCGTTTTATTACGCTTCTCTTCCATCGGACCCAAAAACTCCCAAAAGACGTTCATATGTCGTATTCAATCGACTTATAGGCAGTCTCCACTGCAATTGGAATATCTCGCTGAGAATTCTTAATAGGCTACAACATACTCGTATTGCTACATTTTCTGTGAAGTAGCGTTTCCCGCTTAAGGGTTAGGCTTTTCAGAAAAACACGAACTGGCTTGACAATATAAACCGATTCGAACAGATACTCGAACGTATTCGAGACGGACAATTCGCTTTCGCTGATCGGTTCTAAACAGGAATTTTGATGAAAACTCTAATGGCCTCTTTGGCATTAATCCTCGCCGCGACCGCAACTCCAGCAATGGCGGGTGAAGCGCCGGTCGGTAATTTGCCGGAGCCGAGCGAGAGGATTGCGGCCGATTTCCGTCAGCAGGTGGACGCTCTGTATCGCATGAAGGAAAAAGCGTTCGCGGCGCAGGATGCCGACAAGATCGTCGAACAATTCTATTCAGCAGACGCCATTACCTTCGGCCCGGAGGGCAAGCCGGTGATCGGACGGGAAGGATTCCGCGCTGACTACAAGAATGTAGTGAAAGTCGCTGATGTGAAAGTCGAGCCGATTTCCAATCACATCGGAACGGACGCCGCTTGGGAGTGGGTCAATTTTCGCGCATTCCCGCGCGATACGGCACAAAAACCATTCACCTTCATCATGCTGTTCGTTTTTGCCAAGAAGGATGGCAAGTGGATTTCCGGAGGCGATGCATACACGTTGGGCGAGTTTCCGATAGTTCAGTAAATTCGGCTCACCTTTTCGAATAGCAAGGCAAAGGGTTGATCGAGTGCCAAATCACATAACAACGCTGGCATTTTCCTGCCTGATTGCCTTCACGGCAGCTTCGCCGGCCTCAGCGCAAGATGCAAAATCCGGTGCAGCCATCTACGCCCGATGTGCAATCTGCCACTCAAATAGTGGCAAAATCTCGGTCGGCCCGCCGTTAAATGGCGTCATCGGCCGTAAGGCTGCGAGCGTTCCGAAGTTTGCCTATTCCCGCGCGATGATGGCGCAAACTATTACATGGGACAAAGCCAGTCTGGACAAGTTCCTGAGCGCTCCGCAGGCAATGGTGCGGGGCACAAAAATGGCTTTCGTCGGTTTGAACAAGGCCAAAGACCGGCAAGACGTTATAGCCTATTTGGCCACGCTAAAGAAATAAAACCGGCAAAACTGTTATTCCCAGCAGCTTAGCGGAGGCTGCTAAGCCCTTGCGTCACTCCGCTTCGATCGTTTGATGTCTGGCGGGCCGCAGAGGCTAAAATTAGCTTCCGTGCCGACGCTGCATTTATTTCATAGTGATCATATTATGCAGCCGTATAGAAAACTTGGACGAGGCGATTAGCAAGTTGCCGATCGTCTATTGCGTTGGCGGGCGCATGATGAAAGATTCCGACCTAAGGCACCCTGATGAACATGCGGACATCTCTTGTCGAGAGCCGCTCGGAGATAGTTACCCCCCCCCGCTGACTCACAAATTAGATGGCAGCCGTCGACCGACAATCCGCTCGCGTTTTCGGACGCCACGGCAACAGCGTGAAATCCCCGGCGCGTTCGATCAGGGCAAACCGTCCGCTGACAAGCCCTACTGGACCGCGATACACGCCGTCGATCCGGGCAGGGTCTGCGCTGCGCTAACCCGATGGCTCCATGCAGCCCCTGTTGTTTCCCACCCTGTGAAATTTTTATATGGCACAAATAGTGACTTCTCTATTCAGCGCGCACAACCCCGCTCCGCGTGAGGTTGTGCGACCGCAGGTATGACCTCACAATCAATGTCACCTACACCGCCGAATGTCGCTACACACCGCTGTCCAATCGTCACCACATGCATACCGGTGATCGCGCCTGTCGACACGATGTCGCCACGACGGATGGCCCGGCCTTGGCGCGCTGCCTCGCCGAGAGCGAAAGCAAAGGCTTCCAATGGTCCGCCAGGTACTGCAGCGGCACTTGCCTCCGCGATAACTTCTCCTCCGATGCGCACCATGCAGATAAGGTTTTGCCAGTCTCGCTCCCGCCAATCCAGTATTTCCGGACCAACGAAGAGTCCATTATTGTTGCCGAAGCCAGCGATCGTCACCAACGAGCCAAGTTCGTTGATCGACGCCAGCGGGCTGCCAGCGATTTCAATACCGACGTTCATGGCGGCCACCAAGGCGGACGCTTCCTGAGCAGTCCAATCCTGCTTGTCGGTAGGCGCATCGGCAGCGGCCGAGATCATAACCTCTGCTTCGAATACCGCGACCCCGCCAAGGAAGGCGGGAAAATAATTCGTTGCACTCGCCTTGGTCACGGTCTGCGCGAACACCGGGCCGATGAAGCGTTCTGCGCCTAACGATCCGACGAGATGAGGCTGAATACGTCCAACTTTCCAGCCGACAACTCGGTCGCCCCAGCCAGCAATTGCCTTTTGCTGCACGCGATAAGCCGCATCAAGGCTTTCTGGAAGCCGCCCCGGATAATCCGCAAGGCCTTGCGCAGTGCTGCGCGCCTCCACGAAGCGAGCAGCAGCATAATCTATATCGTCCATGAGTGTCGCCTAGAGCAGATAACCGATGCCGTGTTGATAATCGTCGCAATTTACGAGCGTGACAACCTTGCGGTCGATCTTCAACCCGTCGTCTTCGCGCACAATGCGATATGCCACGTCTGCCGCAAGTATCCGCATTCGCTCATACTTATATTCGGCAACGATCTGAGCGGCGCGCAGTGTCAAGCCGCCATCGTCGGCCAACTGAACGAAGCGCGAAACGGTGCGTACGGTCCGCGCCGGCGGGGCAGACGACATGGAAAAGCCCGACAGCAGGCGCTTCACCCGTGCAGCGCGCATCTCCGCATTGTCATTTACTATGTTGAGCCTGTCGTCATAATCATCGATGCCACGCTCAGTCGGAATGATGTACCGGCCATTTTCGGTCCAGAGCGGAAGCCATTGCTTATAATCAAGCCGGTCGAGCATGTCTGCTTCCGCCCAGATGAAGGCGGTCGCCTCGGCCAGAGTCGGCACATCGATCGACGCGATACCTGGGTCCATCATGATAGTCATGCCGTCATCATCCTTTTCCACATCTGATAAGCAGCGCGCATGCCAGTCTCGGCGCTAACGTCACCGGCATTATGGCCAGGTTCGGCGCAGCCCTCAGGGGCATCTACGCCGCGGTTGAGCATTATCCAAAGGTCCTGGCCCGAACGCGCGCCGCGTTGAACCCGCTCCCAGCCCTCGGCATCGTCCGGCGTGCCAAAGCCCATCGGCCCCTGAAAATGTTCGTGCAAGCGAAGCCGCATGCGGTTGGCTGCCGCAGGTCCACCATCCATACCGATCGCGACATGGGTGATCTCGGTTTCGTCGACCTTGATCGGGCGCAATACGCGGAAGAAAGCCATTGAACAGGCCACGTTGGGGAAAAGGTTGAGGTTGAACCCCGCGCCCCCGACTGCGCGAACGATTTTGCGCACCTGATCGTCCGGATACCCTTCTTCTGCCAGCTCTTTGGCGAGATCCATGAAACGCTGCGGGATCGGAGCATCGAGATTTTCCTCAAGGTCGATCAGATCGGGAATCATAACCATGACGCTGTGACCATTGCCGAGATCCTCTACCCACCCCCCCTGGCCGAGCACGTCGAACACATTTTCCGATTCAGCGTCGAGCGAATCGAGAAAGGTCTTGTGAACGATTGGGAAATGATAAGCGTCAGTGGTGTTTTCGAGCTGAATTTTCCAGTTACCTGGAAAGCGGAAACGATGTTCGCCTAGTGCCTTGACGGGATAACCGCCGCCCTGCTTCATGAACAGGTCGATCCATTTGCGTGCTGGCCCCAGGTAGTCCACCAGCGGCTGGATATCCTGCTTGAACGTAGCGAAGATAAGCCCGTTATACTCCTCGGTCCGCAGTGAGACGAGGCCATATTCGACACTGTCGAATTCAGCCGGATAGCCCGCCTTATGCGGCACCTTGCGGAGGCGACCGTTCGGTTCATAACTCCAGCCATGATAGGGGCAGACGAACACGCTCGCCTTGCCCTGCCGCTTTTCGCAGACGCTCGCCGCGCGGTGCCGACAGCGGTTAAGAAGGGTATGAATCTTGCCCTCCTTGTCACGCGTGACGATGACTTGTTCGAGGCCGACATGCGATGTCTTGAAACTATTGGGCGATGCTATGTCACTGCTGTGCGCGACCCAGACCCAGGTGTTCTTGAAAATCCGCTCCATTTCCTCGGTGAAAATATCGGCATCGGTATAAAGCGGAGTTAGCGCCCGATCAGGGCGCACCATCTCGGCAAGGTCAGCGTTGCTCATGATCTCTCCTCGGTTCAATTGTCTGGCACGGAAATTGGTGCAGTGTCGGACCAGTGGTCCACATCACGCGAAAAGATGTTCTCGGTAATGAAATGGGACATCCGCCAGCGGCTATCCTCGACGCGGCAATGGATCGTAAGCGCAGCACTGCGCAGATCCGATCGTCCGTCGCGATACGTGGACGTCTGCAACATGGTCCACAGGCCGACGGCCGTATCGCCTGACACCGTGATCGTCTCGCTTGAAAGGAAATGCGCGTTCATCGCAAAGTGCGGTTGGGGAACGGCATAGCTGCCGAGCATCGCAACGATGGCGTCGCTTCCTTCGTGACGACCAAACGCCTCGCGATATCGCCCTCTTCCTTCCCACAGCGCATCGCAGGTGAAGCAATTGCGCAGATCGTCCATCGATGTGTCAGGACCGAGCGTGTCACAAAGGCGGAAATATTGCATGACCACAGCGCGGACTGCGTCCTTGGCGTAAAGATGCGACAATTCGGCACGCAGCGCCGCAATTTCGTTCTGCTCGCTCATACCGCTTCCCCCGACACCCGACGTGCCACAGCACACAGATGCGCGTCATTCATGTGGGCACCGACCAATTGGATTGCGGCAGGAAATCCTCCGGGGCCGTCAATGGGGATACAGAGCGCCGGATGTCCCGTCAGGTTGAAAGGACGAATAAGCGACGTAAGTCGGAGCATCCGCGCGGCATCGCCCAGATCGTCCAGCCTGGGTGGGACCGATGGCAGGACCGGCAGGACCAGCGCGTCGACGTTAGCCAGCGCATTATCGACAATGGCGCGAAAGCGTTTCCGCACCGCCTCCGCCGCCGCGACCTGGGCGGGGGTGACGCTGGCAGCCGCGCGAAGTCGTGCCTGCACGTCGGCGCCCATGCGAGGATCTTCCGCCAGTGCGCCGAACAGTTCCCACATTTCGGCAGCCATAATCGTGACGCCAGCCTGAAATGCCTCCTGCAGACCGTCGAGCGGTGTCTCGATCAGCTCAACGTTGGCACGCTGTAGGGCCGTTCTGACCGAGGCGACGATCTCCTCGTCCGCTTCCGTTGCGACCCAGCCGAGCCTAACGGCGGCAGGGATCGCTGCCGCCTGAAATGTCGGATCGATGAGCGACATCCCCATCTCCAGACCTGCAACATTCCGCGCGAATGGGCCCACACAATCAAGGCTGGAGGAAGCCGGCGTGCAGCCTCTGCGGCTGACCCTTCCGAAGCTGGGCTTCAGGCCAGCCACACCGCAACAGGCAGCCGGCATCCGAATCGAGCCACCAGTGTCAGTACCAATCGCCACATCCGCAAGCCCAGCAGCGATTGCCGCCGCTGACCCACTGGACGATCCACCGGGTATCAGGTCAGGGTAACGTGTGTTGCGTGGGGTTCCCAACCATCGGTTTACACCTGTCACGCCATAGGCAAGTTCGTGCATATTGGCCTTGCCGACAATGCACCCGCCCGCCGCAAGTATTGCCTCCACAACGTCAGCATGACGACTCGCAGGAGGAGCGTCGACCAGTGCTTCGCTCCCCGCTCGGGTCGGCCAGCCCGCGATGTCGATGCAATCCTTGATGGCCACTCTCGGCCCGTCCCCGCCGAGGCGGAATTGCTCAATGAAAATTGCGTCCTTCGCCATCGAACTATACCTACGTTGAATATTCAACATGGGTATAATGATCTAGGTTGAATATTCAACCTGGATTTTGCTATTGTTGTCGAAAGGACCGAGATGAAATGAGCAGAACGAGGGAACCCAGCATCACCTATCGCAGCTGGCCCTTTTATTGGCTTGCTCGCGCAGGCGGCCGCTACCGGGCGCGCATGGAAGAGATACTGCGACCGACCGGGCTCGACATGCCGCGTTGGCGCGTGCTCATGGCACTACATCAGGATCGCGTGGCTAGCGTCAGCGAAATTGCGGCGCATACAATCGAAAAACTTCCTACCATGACAAAAATCATTCAACGTATGGAAGTCGACGGCCTTGTCCTTCGGCAGCCCCGCCCGGGCAAAGAACGGGTGATGGAAGTGGTGCTAACCGACCAGGGCCAAATCGCGGGCGACGAGGCATGGCGGTCTGCCGCAAAACTTTACGAGCAGGCCTTTGCTGGAATGAACGCCGAAGAGATCGATCATCTGAACGCTCTCCTTAAGCGCGTGGCCGAGAATCTCAGTGGGCCTGTGCCCGCGTCGGTCGAGTCTCTCTCATCGCCCACACCGACAGGAGACTGAGTAAGCAAAGTATTCCGATATAGATCGCCACAGGCACCGGCGAACCGTACCGGGCAAGCAGCGCCGCTGAGATCAGGGGCACCACGCCCACTATCACCGCGGCCACCTCATGAACGAAGGCCAGACCGGAATAACGCACCTCTGGTTCGAACAATTCGCTATACATTGCGGGCTGCACGCCAATCATCGCAGCGTGACATAAGCCGTTGCCGATAACGAAGGCAAGGATGATGAGAGGCGTCGAGCCAGACCCGAGCATATGCAGGAAGGGATAAGCGAAAGCCGCCATTGCCAGGAGGCCCGCCATATAGACCGGGCGACGCCCGAGCCGATCCGAAAGGGCACCGAACACAGGCATCATAGCGCTGTCGCATATCATACCGAGCATGACGCCTATTAGAAGCACGTCCGTGGAAGCGCCAACCGAAGTGCCATAGACCAGCGAAAACGTAATCAGCAGTTGCGATCCGCCATTCTCGCCCAATCGCGCGCCGATGCCGAGCATCAAGGCACGGGGATACCGACGCAGCAGCGCCACCACAGGCAGAGCCGCAGGGTCCTTCCCCTCTTTCAGCGGCGCGGTTTCCATGACTCGTTTACGAATGAATATGCCAGCAGCGAAGATCACGATGCTTGCAAGGAAAGGAAGTCGCCAACCCCAAGCATAGAAGTCCGCGTCGGGCAGTTGTCGGACGAGAAAGAAGGCAAGTGATGAGATGACAAAGCCCAGGCTTACGCCTGCTTGGCTCCAAGCGCCGAAGAAGCCGCGCCGATGCGCAGGTGCGTTCTCCGTAATTAGCAGCACACCCCCTCCCCACTCGCCGCCCGCTGCCAAGCCTTGAACTAGCCGCAAGACGACGAGTAAAGCGGGCGCCCACCAGCCGATCTGTTTGTAGGTCGGAAGCAGACCCATCGCAAAAGTCGCCACCCCCATTATGGAAAGCGTCCAGATAAGAGCCGCTTTGCGTCCATAGCGATCACCGACGTGACCGAACACAAGTCCGCCCACCGGTCGCGCAACAAAACCGACGGCATATATCGACAAGGCCGCCAGCGATGCGGCCGTCCTGTCGCCCGTTGGAAAAAAGAGTTTGTTGAAAACTAACGCAGCCGCAGCGCTAAAAAGGAAAAAATCATACCACTCAAGAGCATTGCCAACAACCGATCCGATCACCGCTCGGCGCACACGACGGAGATCTGTTTGCGGAATGGCTGCCGCCCCCGTCAAAGGACTATGCCAACGCCGCAGAAATCCAGGACGGCCTTGGAGAACGCCTCGGGCTGCTCAACATTCGACAGATGAGCTGCCGTCAATATATGGAGCGTCGCGCCCCGTATGCCGGTGGCAAGCAGTTGGGCGTGCTCGATTGGCGTAGCGGGATCCGCATCCCCGGCGATGACGAGCGTAGGAACGTCGATCAATGGTAGCAAGGGACGCTGGTCCATATCGCGGATAGCGGCGCAGCAGCCTGCATAACCCTGCGGCTCCGTAGCCAGCAGCATCATGCGTACAGCGTCCAGTGCCGCGCTAGCTTCGGCATTGAAGGCAGGCGTGAACCACCGCTCCAGCACTGCGTCGGTCATCGCGCCCATGCCCGCGGCAAGCACCAAGCGGATGCGCTCGTCCCAACCTGCAGGCGGACCCATGTAAGCGGATGTATTGGCAAGCACCAGACGCTCTAGCCGTTCTGGCGCCCGCCAGCCGAGCCATTGCCCCACCATGCCGCCCTTCGAGAGACCGCAGAAATGAAAACGGTCAATCCCCAGCGCGTCGGCCAGCTCGATCACGTCCCGGCCAAGTCGATCGATCGAATAGCTTCCCGCAGGCGCATCGGAACGACCATGCCCTCGGCTATCGTACCGAACAACGCGAAAGTGCGCAGCGAAATGGGACATCTGCGCTTCCCACATCGCCATCGCCGTACCAAGCGAGTTTGACAAAATAAGGAAGGGAGCCCCGTCAGGGCCGTCTATATGATAGGCAATCCGGCAATTATCGCCGGTAGAGACAATACCCTCGCTCATATCCGCTCTACCGCCAGGGCAAGCCCCTGCCCTACCCCAACGCAAAGGGTCACCAGTCCTAAACGACCGCCTTCTACTTCCAGGCGATGAACAACGGTCTGCACCAGACGCGCGCCCGACATACCCAAGGGATGGCCAAGCGCAATTGCGCCTCCCTTTGCGTTGACATGAGCAGCGTCGTCGGGAAGTCCCAAACCACGCAGGACCGCTAGCGATTGGCTGGAGAAAGCTTCGTTAAGCTCAATTGCGTCAAAGGCGCCGATGGTAAGACCCAGGCGTGCGAGCAGCTTATTGACCGCAGGGATGGGGCCGATGCCCATCACCCGTGGGGCAACTCCTGCGCTGGCCATCCCCACTATCCGCGCTCTCGGCGTAAACCCAAATCGTTGCGCCGCGTCCTCGGTTGCGACTATCATAGCGGCCGCACCGTCGTTTACGCCCGAAGCGTTGCCAGCCGTGACTGTGCCGTTGGGGCGTACAATCGGTTTAAGGCGACGAAGATCATCGAGCGAAGTCTCGGACCGGGGATGCTCGTCTCGCTCGACTATCAGATCGCCTTTGCGCCCATGGATCGTGACCGGCATGATTTCATCCGCAAAAAAACCAGACTTTAGAGATTCCGCCGCCCGCTGTTGGCTGCGTAACGCAAATGCGTCCTGATCGTCTCGTGAAACGTTGAAGTCGGATGCTACATTCTCGGCCGTTTCGGGCATCGAATCGACACCATATTTTGCCTTCATCAGCGGATTGATAAACCGCCAGCCGATTGTTGTGTCCTCGATGGAAACAGAGCGTGAAAAGGCACTCTCTGCCTTGGGAATTACGAACGGGGCGCGGGACATGCTTTCAACGCCGCCCGCGACAATTATCTCCGCATCACCAGCGCGTATCGCACGCGCGGCGCTGCCGACCGCATCGAGGCCGGACGCGCAAAGCCGATTGATCGTCGATCCGCCGACGCTTTCCGGCAGGCCGGCGAGCAAGGCAGCCATACGGGCGACATTGCGATTATCTTCGCCGGCCTGGTTGGCACATCCAAGGATGACGTCATCGATAGCCGCTGCGTCCAGCGACGTGTTCCGCGACATTAATGCGGCGATCGTCATAGCCGCAAGATCATCGGGCCTTACGCTCGCAAGCCCGCCGCCAAAACGCCCGATAGGCGTACGAATGGCATCGCAGATAAAGGCGTCAGGCATCAACAGAGGTCCTTCCAATGATCGGCGCGCCAGTTTTCGCACGAAGCTCCTCCTCGTCAACGCCTGGAGCCAAGTCGATCAGCCTGAGCATGGACGACGACCGATCGACTTCCAACACACCCAGATCCGTAATGATGAGATCGACCACGCCTGCCCCGGTCAACGGCAGCGTGCAGCGTTCCAAGATTTTCGGCGTACCGTTCTTGGAAACATGCGTCATTACGACAACGACGCGCTTCACACCCGCCACCAGATCCATGGCACCGCCCATGCCCTTCACCATCTCCCCCGGGATAGTCCAGTTGGCAAGGTCGCCGTTCGCCGCGACCTCCATAGCCCCTAATACCGTCAAATCGATATGGCCGCCGCGGATCATCGCGAAGCTGTCAGCCGAAGAGAAGAAGCTGGAGGTGGGAAGCGCTGTAATCGTCTGCTTGCCCGCGTTGATCAGGTCGGGATCGGCCTCCCCCTCATAAGGGAACGGCCCCATGCCGAGCATGCCGTTTTCCGATTGAAGCGTTACGCTGACACCGTCAGGGATATAGTTCGCGACCAGCGTGGGAATGCCGATACCCAGATTGACATAATAGCCGTCCCGCAATTCCAGCGCTGCCCGCGCCGCCATTTGTTCACGCGACCAAGGCATCTTACGCCTCCCTCTGGCGCGTGGTCAGTTTTTCAATGCGCTTTTCGTTGATCGTGCTCTTCACGATACGATCGACGTAAATGCCAGGCGTGTGGACATGATCGGGATCGAAGCTGCCATCAGGCACGATCTCCTCAACCTCGGCAACGGTAATGCGACCCGCCGTCGCCATGTTCGGATTGAAGTTTCGGGCAGTCTTTCTGAACATCAAATTCCCTGCGCTGTCGGCGCGCCATGCCTTCACAATGGAAAGATCCGCGCGGAGCCAAGTTTCCCGGACATAAGCTTCGCCCTCAAACTCTTCGACCGGCTTTCCGTCGGCCACTATCGTGCCGACGCCAGTGCGCGTGTAAAAAGCGGGAATGCCAGCCCCGCCCGCGCGGATACGCTCCGCGAGCGTACCTTGTGGATTTAACTCCAGTTCCAACTCTCCGCTGAGGTAAAGCTGCTCGAACAGCTTGTTCTCACCGACATAGGATGAAATCATCTTTCGGATCTGGCGGCTCTCCAACAGCATCCACAGACCAAAATTATCCGCGCCGCAATTGTTCGAAATCACCGTCAGAGATTTAACGCCCGCATGGCGGATCTCCGGGATGAGGCTCTCAGGATTGCCTGAGAGCCCGAAACCTCCGGACATGATTGTCATCCCGTCAAATAACAGACCCTCTAGGGCGGCGGCGGGGCTCGGATAGATTTTGCTCATCGGATCAGGTTCCTCAGGCGCTCGTTCGCACGCGTTGCGAGAAACCTTCCTCATCGGCCACTTCCGACCGCTGAAGCGTGAAGTCGAAGGCTATATGGGCGCTATCCCCTTGACGGTTCGGAACAGGTAGCAAACCTTCCCGCGTACCGAAGGCGAAGTCGTCGGCGGCGAACGGATCGTCCCCAAAGTTGATCTGCGTGGTCAGCGTCCGATAGCCGGGCGCCTCAACGAAGAAGTGAACGTGCGCCGGTCGGTTACCATGGCGGCCAAGCGCCGACATAAGCTGATCGGTCGCGCCGGCGGGAGGCACGCTGTAGCCGTTCGGCATCTTCGAGTTGAACGAGTAATGACCGTCTGAGCCGAGCTTGATGCGCCGACGGTTGTTGAACGGCGTCTGCTCCCCGGTGGGATCGAAATGCGAGTAAAAGCCTTTCGAATTGGCATGCCAGACATGCAAGACTGCGTTCGTAACGGCCTCACCGTCCGGACCCATGACACGGCCCGTCATGTAGAGGGTTCCTGTATCATCCGGATCGCTTGTAAGGTTGGCATCGTTTTCGACTAGAGGCGCATTTTCGACGTAAAGTGGCCCTTCAATTGTGCGCGGCGTACCGCCGTCGCGACCGGCCTCCCGATCCTTGGCATCCATGTACAGATCCAGAAAATGCTCAAGCCCGACACCAGGCACGATAAGGCCCAGTTCGCCAGCACCATTCTGCAGAAAGGCGATTGCCTGCCAAAACTCGCTTTCATCGATGTCATGCTTGACGATCAATTCCATGGTGGACGCAAGCCAGTCGCGCAGGATCGCCTTCAGCCGGGGACTGCCGCCCGCTACCAACGTGCCGCTCGCGCGATCGAGAAGGTCTTGTACAGGCTGGGTTTGAATAAAATCTACATGCATCATCCGTCTCCTAAATGTATGTGGTCGGTTCAGCGGTCGTCGTCATGGACGGACGAGGGATGCCGGCAAAGCGCTGTCACTTTGATATCCATGAAGGGATAGAGCGGCAAACCGGTCAGAATATCATGCAGCGCAGAACTGCTCTCCACGTCGAAAATGCTGACATTGCTATAGAGGCCCACAACGCGCCAGATATGGCGCCAAATGCCTGCGCGCTGGAGTTCCTGGAAGCGATCTTTCTCTGCCTGCTTGAGCTGCGCAAAGCGGTCAGCATCGTAGTCGTGTGGGACGTTCACGTCCATTTCCACCTTGAAGAGCATATGTTCAGCCTTTCTGTGCGCTGGCGATGCTAATGGTTGGCCGAGGCTCGGCATCTCGCCTGAGGAAAGCAATCCGCTGCTCATCTAGCGCAATGCCAAGGCCCGGGCCGTCGGGCACCTTGAGTTCAAAATCTCCGTAAACGAGAGGCGTCTCGAGGATTTCTTCAGTAAGCAGCAGCGGTCCGAATAGCTCGGTGCCGAATGCCAGCGTATCGAAAGTGGCAAAGACATGGGCCGACGCAATCGTTCCGACGCCTGCTTCCAACATTGTGCCGCCGTAAAGGGCAACACCGGCTGCATCTGCGATCGTTTGTACTGCCTTGGCAGCGACGAGGCCACCGGACTGCTCGATTTTCACTGCGAACACATCTGCCGCACCCCGGATAGAGAAATCGTAGGCATCCACCGGACCGTGCAACGCTTCGTCCGCCATGATCGGTATGATCCCCGCAGCCCGCAGCCGCGCCATCCCGGCTCGATTATTGCGGGAAATGGGCTGCTCTACGAGATCGCAACCGACAGCGGCCAACATCTTCATGCCCCGTAGCGCCGTGGTCTCATCCCAGGCCATGTTCACA
Source organism: Sphingobium sp. BS19 (assembly GCF_027925545.1). Taxonomy (NCBI): domain Bacteria; kingdom Pseudomonadati; phylum Pseudomonadota; class Alphaproteobacteria; order Sphingomonadales; family Sphingobiaceae; genus Sphingobium; species Sphingobium sp. BS19. The sequence continues at coordinate 42,435 of NZ_BSEF01000009.1, read as the reverse complement.
TCGACGCGGATGGAGGCACGATCGCCAAGCGCCCGCTTTATGGCGCCAACATGGGCCACGTCGTCAGCAAGCGCTTTCTTGCCGATCTTGAGTTTAAAAGCATTGTGCCGGCGGCTGTCGATCATCGCCTCAGCTTCAGCTATGTCGAGAGCGGTGTCCCCGCTGGCCAACGTCCAGAGCACTGGCAAACTGTCACGCACACGGCCGCCCAGCAATTCACTGATAGCAAGACCCGTACGCTTTCCCTGTGCGTCGAAAAGCGCCGTCTCGATTGCACATTTCGCAAAATGATTGCCAACAATCGCCTTTGCCAAGGCCGCCATTACGCTTCCCGGACGAGCTGCATCGCTTGCACACAGGACTGGTGCGAAATAGGTGTCGATGGCAAGCTTGATGCCCTCCGGGCTTTCCTCGCCATAGGCAAGTCCGCCAATGGTGGTCGCCTCCCCGATGCCGATCACGCCATCGGCGCAATGCACCCGTACCAAGCATAAGGTTTGCCGGTACATCGTCGTCATTGCAAGGACGTGAGGGCGGATCGTCGGCACATCGACGAGAATCGTTTCTACCCGTTCGATGGCTATCATCGGGCTCTCCATACTTGTGTTATCTCGACAGTACCGCGCGATATGCGCCAAAGCCAAGACTTGATGGGTCCTACACCATACTCTATAGGTATAGTCATGGAGCTACGACACTTGCGGTACTTTCTTGCTGTCGCGCAGGAAGGTAATTTTACACGGGCTGCGGAGATACTCGGCATCGCCCAGCCGCCGCTTAGCCGGCAAATCCGCGAGTTGGAGAGAGAATTGGGCGTCGAGTTGTTCGACCGGCAAAGCCGTCCGATCGTGTTGAGCGACGCAGGACGATTATTGCTAGAGCATGCTCAGCGGGTAATGAACGCAACACGGCTGCTCAAAGTGGCTGTCGAGCAGCACCGGTTAGGTGGCGGAAAGCGCTTCGTGATCGGATTTGTCGGGTCAACAATCTATGGCCCGGTGCCCGATCTCATTCGTCGCTTTCGCGAGGCTGCGCCGCAGGTCGAGGTTGATCTAGTGGAAATGAACACCGTGGTGCAGATCGCTGCTCTCAAAGCCGGTCGCATCGATGCGGGATTCGGGCGGCTGCGGTTCGAAGATCCCGCAATTCAGCGACATCTGATTGCACGCGAGCGGCTATTGATGGCCCTGCCCGCCAATCACCCGCGAGGCCTCGAAGGCGGTCAGCCGATTAGCCTCACGCATGTGTCTGGCGAGATGCTAATCCTTTATCCTAACGAGCCTCGACCGAGCTATGCCGACCAACTGCTTGCAGTGCTTGAGGACCATGGGGTTCAGCCTGGCTCAACCCGTGAAGTTCGCGAACTACAGACCGCGCTCGGACTTGTCGCAGCGGGCGCCGGGATCGCCATCGTCCCAGCCGCAGTGCAGCGCCTGCGCCGCGACGACGTCGTCTATCGACCAATAGCAGAACGCGATGCGATCTCGCCCATCATCGTAAGCTGGCGGCTTGCCGATCAATCCGAGCTGACCCGATTATTGGAACGTCTCTGTGTCGAACTGGAGCAGGGTATGATGGCCGCACCCCTGATGACGGGGTAAATAATTACGTTGAGATGTTCTGAAAGAAGCCTCGGCTGGCAATGCTCTGACGTTATTCCAAGGCATGCACCAGCCAAGGATTGTTCGCACATGGTGCGATCGGCGTCAGCTGCGCAAGCTGCTGTATATTCGCTCCAGCAGCTTGTTCAGGCGCGCTTCTTCGCTGCCGGAAACCTCCTCAAAAGCTCGTTCGTAGATCGCCTTAGCAACAGCCCAGGCGCGGGAGCGTGCCTCAAGACCGCGTTCCGTTAGGGACACGTCAGTTACACGGCCATCACTGGCGCGAGGCGCACAGGCAACAAGGCCATCAGCCTCCATGCGCTGGATAATCTTAAGCATCGTTGGCAACTTGGCGATCGCGAGTTCGGCAATCTCGGTCACGCCGATGGCTTGGCCTGGCACCACACACATAAGCACACGCCACCGCGGGATATCCAGACCGATATCCCGCAAAGCAGGCTCAACCTTGCGGACATATTGTCCAGCAGTCTGGGTGATCCAGAAGAACGGCCACTCCCGCGCATTGAAATCACCGCCTTCCACAAACTTCTCCTGCAGCCTTTGCCTAATTCTGGAAAGGCTCATAGCTCTTTACGGCGATCACTCAACTGCGGCGTCAGACAGATTATTTTGGAAGATCAAAAAAGCGAGCCTCCGCCGGAGGCTCGCCCAAAGTCAGAACTTGAAGGCAGCCGAGATACCATAAGACGACGGCTCGCCGTAAATCTCCAAGCGGAAAAAGCTCACATTGTTCAGATATGTAAGATATTCCTTGTTCCAGATATTCTTGCCCCAAGCGGAGACTTCCCAGCCGCCCTCCTTGCTAGCAAGCGTTAACCGCGCGTTCTGAACCCAATAGGACGGTGCGCGATCAAAAACTTGGCCTGTCGCTTCGAGAAAGCGATTCCCCACGTAACGGAAGTCGGTGTTAGCGATCAGTTCGCGACCGGCGCCAATCTCAAAGCTCTTTTGCACCATGCCCTGGCCTGACCACTTGGGATTGTTGACAGGACGCTTGCCGTCGAGCGAAATCGGTCCGGCATAGGTGGTGATCACAGCGTCGGTGTTCCGAAAGCGGGAGTCCAGATAGCTGCCGCCAAGCCTGATCAGGAAGGTAGGCGTAGGCCGAAGCGTCACATCAGCCTCAACGCCATAGGTGCGCGATCCACCGATATTGCGGGTGATCGGAACAAGCGGCGATGAGGGATCGTCGACGTTGGTCTGCAGATCCTTATAATCATAAAAGAACGCCGAAACGTTGAGATCGAGCATCCGATTTAGCAGACGGGATTTGGAGCCGATCTCATACGCCGTCAGCCTTTCCGGATCGAAGCTGGTAATTATACCGCCGAAGGGAATGCTATAGCCCCCGCTGCGAAACCCACGCGAGATCGATGCGTAAACCAGTTGGTCCGGTGTGGGCTTCCAGTTGATGCCCGCACGAAACGACGTGGTGTTGTCGGTTCGACGATCGACCAGTGCATCCGCCGGGATCACCGGCGTGACGACGTGCGTGCGTCCTGTAGGATCGTTTGCACCCAGATAGGTCTGCGCGTCGATGGAAGTCCTATCGCTGGTGTAGCGCAATCCGGCAATAAGGCTGAGCGTGTCGGTTAGCGCATATTCCGCGTTGCTGAACGCCGCCAAAGACCGGACCTTTTGCTTGAACGTCGCGGCCAGGCGAGGCGCAAACGGCGGCAGGCCAAGCAATGCGTTCTGGGAAAGATCGGCGCTGGTCACGTCCGTGATGGAGTCATGCTCGTAAAAGCCGCCCACCAAAAGGTTCAGGCGACCGAGCTTGGCGAAAAGGCGCAACTCCTGCGAGAACTGATTGATACGGGCGTAATAATTCTGGTTAGCGGTGGCGTAAGGCGAATTGTCAGGATCGTCAGTCTGGTCCCGCTGGAAATAATCGAATGCCGTGATAGACGTGAGTGTGACAGGGCCCGCCTGATGCTCGACGCGGGCATAGCCACCATAGGCGTTATTGTTGGCGCCCTGCGGGTTATCGGCGGAAAGCTCGCGAATGCTTTGCGTTTCGCGCAGGCCAAGCGGGTTCGGTCCTGGCACGAATGGTCCGTATTTCAAGCATGCGCCGCGGTTCTTGCGGTTTTCTCCGGTGAATACTTGGGGGCAAAGCGAGCCGTCCGGATTGAAGATGCCAGGACTTTTGTATGGGGTAAGTTCACTTTTATCGCGAAACGCATAGCCCATCAGCCGCACAGACGTGTTTGCGCCCTGCCACTTGAGCTGCAGGCGGCCAACCATCTGGTTAGGCGCGCCATAATCCGCTCCCGTCAGCAAATTACGGTAAGGACCGCCGCTGCCTTGCGCGACCAGATAAGATGCTCGAACCGCGACTTCATCGCTTAGTGCAGCGTTGACGAACCCGTCGACACGAGCACGACCATGATTGTCGGCATTGAAGTTCATCCCGCCGCTCGTTTCGAACTCGGGCTCTTGCGTGTAGTAGTTGACAGAGCCGCCGGTCGTGTTGCGACCGAACAGCGTACCTTGTGGTCCTTTCAACGCCTCGACCCGTTGGATGTCGAAGAAGGGCACGGTCGCCATGAACGGTTTGCTTTTGTAGACCTCATCCACGTGGATCGCGACCGGCGAGTCAAAGTTCGACGCAAATTCGTTAAGGCCGATGCCGCGTACAGTGAAAGCGGGCAAATTGACGCTGGTGGTGGCGACAACGCCCGTCAACTGGCTCGCAAGCGCTCCCACATCGGTTGCCTGGGAGCGGCGAAGGTCGTCCGCGCCGAAAACGGTAATAGCAATGCCGACATCACGGACTGACTGGGCGCGCTTCTGCGCAGTGACCACGATTTCGGTAGTGGTATTGGCATCAGCTTCACTAGCTTGCTGCGCGAAGGCCGGCGCTCCAACTCCGAATGCTACGCTGCATAATAGGACGGCAGAAAATTTCTTCATGGCGATGGATCCCCTTTGGATATCGGACGCAGGTTGGCCCTCCTTTTTTTCGTTCACGGGGATTGGACCCGATGAAACTATGGCGGCTGCACGCCCTGCAAGCGCTAAGCTAAACCACTTTGTCATGAGGTTCCCGCTTGCGCGTGCCAAAAAAGCGTCTTGGGATGCCAAAGCGCGCCACTCTCTAAGACAGTCAGCGCACATCATTCAAATATACTTGAAAAGGAATGCAATCGAGGGGAACATCGACATGGAGGGGTGGATGCGAATCGCGGCCGCCCACGTTGCACGGGAATAGACCGGCATGTCGGGATCAGGAGCTTTAAACCGGTTCGAGCAGTCGTTGCGTGAAGCCTATGGCGTCTTCGACATAGAGCCGATAGGCACATCGCCTCGCGCGCGGGGCGGGATGAGTCCTATTGCTGCGGGGCCTTTTCGGGGCTTTCGTGTTCGTGCCCAAGGGGTACGGAGCATCCGCCCTGCCTTGTCAGGCGCATGGACGCACCAAGCATTCATTCTTATGTCTATGTCTGGTGATGTCTCTGTCCACCATTATGGCCGCTGTGTGTCACTCTGCGCTGGAGATCTAGTCCTTATGGACTCGCGGGAGGCCTGTACCATTGAGGTGGGTGATACGGGTACACAGTCGATGGTGCTCGCGCTGCCCCGTGAGATGCTTTCGAGTATGCGGCCGAACGCAGACACGCTCTATGGCCATCATGTCGCCGGGAAACGCGGCTCGACCCGTATGCTCTCTGCCATCCTGCAGACGCTACACTCGGATGGGGACGAGGATTATGGCGACGATGCCGTTGCAATGTCCGTAACGATGTCGCTTTTAGAGAACGCCCTCAATAGGTACGGTCCCGAGGAAGGCCGTCGTACACGCGCAAGCGAACAGATAGCGCGCATGCGCGAATGGGCCATGCCGCAGGTCAGCGACCCTGACTTCGATGTAGAAATGCTAGGCCAGAAATTCGGTTTGTCACGCCGCAGCCTGTATCGCCTGTTCGCCGAAAGCCGCACAACGCCGCACCGCTGGCTAGCCAACCTGCGTCTCGAACTGGCCCAGCGATGGCTCATGGACCCGACATCCCCGCATCGATCAGTCTGCCAGATCGCCTATGCTGCCGGTTTCAACGACAGCAGTCATTTTGCCCGACTGTTCAAGCGCCGCTTTGGGACACCACCTGCACAGTTGCGGACACAGAATTGGAGCAGCTAGAAACCCAAGGACAGTCGCCTAACTGACATCGGCTATGTCCGGTGCGGCATATACTTGGGGAGGTATAGCGCCAAATAAGCGCAACTCATCCGCTTTGCTTCCTCAACCATATTGTCCTCCAAGCGACCGCATTCCAAAAGTGAGAGACCGAACATCAGGTCTGCCGCCTCCACCGCGTGAAAAAATATGCGGCTGCGATCAGGAATTACGGGGAGGATGAACTGCGTATCGATCAGCGCTTCGATCAATCTGCTGGTATCCATGTCGGCTTGGCGACTAGATCGTTTGATAAGCGGTGGCGTCTGCGACGATAGCATCAGTTGTTGGGCTGCAGGATTATTATCAAAGAACGCCGCTGCACGATCGATAATCACAGCCATTGCCATCTCCCAGTTGTCTAGATGTGGCAGCGGGTGCTTAATCAACTCCTGTAATTCGGCGTCGAGCAACGCAACCAACTCTACATAAAGGCCCAGGGCGTCCTTATAGAAATGATACGCGGAGCTTTTTGGTACAGCAGCATGCGCAGCAATGTCTGCCAGCGTGATCTGGCTACTGTCATGCACGGCCAGCAGCTCACGGGCGGCAGCGAGCAAGGATTCCCTCCGCACGCGACCGCGCGCTTGCGTAGCACGAGTAGCCCCTTCCATCACGAGAGCGCTCATTATCCAGTTCGGCCAGCAGTTGCTTTTTGACTAAGATAACGCTCCGCAACCAGGCAACAGCGCTCAACGAGAAACGGCCCAAGCTCGCGCGCTGTTTGTGTTTCGGGGCGCGTCTGCACCCAACCCAAGTAGGTTGTGCTACGAAGGAACATAAATAATGGCAGCGTTGCCTCATGATCCTCAGGCAGTTCTCGCACAGTGCGATAGCCCTCGAACAGTGCACGCTCCATGACGGTGTAGGCCGGATGGTCTAGGTTAAAATAGAGGGCCGTAGCAAGATCGAACATATGCCAGCCAAAACCGCCATCGTCGAAGTCGATCAATTTCAGCCTGCCATCCTCAATCAAGAGATTTTCGGGGACGAAATCGGCATGAATCAATCCATAATTATGCGAACCCTGACCGAAAGCCGCGAGGTCCAGCGCGGCTTGCGCACGCGCCTCGGCGAGCAGGGCGCGCTCCTCACTGCTCAGTAGCTCCAACTCCATGAAACGACCCCAGAAGGGATCGGGGCCGATCAATCCTTCGGCATCCCAGGCATGGCGCTCGAAATCCTCACCGAATTCTACCATCCCGACATGATCGTGCATCATTGCCGCGAGGACACCCGCATCGAAGAACAGCCGCTCAGCGCCACCTTCGTCGAGGTTTAGCCCTTCCTCAGACGTGCCAGCCGGTGTGCCCGGCAACCAGCCAAGCACATCGATCTGCCGCGGTTCAGGTACGCCGGGGGCAGACACCGTTTCAAAGACATGCCCGTCCAGGCTGGGTAGGATGGGCGGCACCGCGATCCCACCCTCGGCAAGCGACTGCATCCATAGAAGTTCGGACCGTAGCGCCCTGTCACTATGATAAGCGTGCCTGTGAACACGTACCGCGACCCGCTCGCCATCGTTGCGATGGGCCGAAAACACTGCATTCTCGCGATATTTGATTAGGCTAAGGTTATCATATTCGCCCGGCCATCGGGCTAGCGCGATGCGGGCAAGTTCTGCCAGACGAACAGCTTGGTCGTCCTCGCCAAGGGAATAGAAGTCGGTCATTATCGTCCCCGTCAAATCGAAGCGAGAGCGTCGTCGAGCGTGGCGAGTAGCCGGTCGGCATGCTCCTTGGCGAACACCATAGGTGGGCGCATCTTCAGGATATTGTCATGGCGGCCAATACGACTGATCAGCACACCATTCTCCCGCATCAAGTTCATGACCCGCTTCGTCTCCGCTGTCGCCGGAGACCGATCAGCATCCCCCTTAACCAGATCAAGCCCGAAAAATAGTCCGCGGCCACGCACATTTCCCACGATCGAATGTTTGTCGGCGAGCGCTCTAAGCCCTGTCTTGACATATGCCCCGACGTTACGGGCATTTTCCAGCAGATGCTCGCGCTCCAGCACGTCCAACATGGCGGACGCGGCCGCAGCCGAGACCGGATTACCGCCGAACGTGTTGAAATAGGTCGCAGCGAGTCCGAAGCTATCAATGAGGTCGGTCGGACCGACCAGACCAGCAATCGGATGGCCATTGCCCATCGGCTTTCCCAACGTAGCGATGTCGGGCACCACGCCACTCAGTTGATGGCCCCACATCGCGTCACCCGTCCGGCCAAATCCCGCCTGCACTTCGTCGGATATGAACAGCCCCCCGGCTGCCCGGACAATCTCAACAGCCTTGGCGACATAACCAGGAACCGGATCGTGCAGGCCTTCATTGGCAAATACCGTATCGATCAGCAGCGCGGCAATTTTGATACCGTCGGCCTGGAGCGATTTAACCGCTGCATCCACCTGAGCGGCAAAATGATTGGACAGTTCCTCGTCGCTGCGGTCGTGCCGGTCGCGATAAGGATCTGGAATGGCAACCTTGCGCGCAAACCGGGGAAAGGCTTCAGGCACGGGAAAGCAAGTCGTCACAGCTGCCAAAGTCTGTGAATTGCCATGATAGCTGAAATCGCTGACGATGATGCCCTCCCCGCCGGTGCGGTAGCGCGCCATGCGCAACGCGAGTTCGTTTGCTTCGGTGCCGGAACACGTGAAGACGGCACTCGACAGGCTGGAATCAAAGGTCGCCGTCAGGCGCTCGGCGTAAGCGACCACCGTTTCATGCAAATATCGGCTATGGACATTAAGCGTCGCTGCCTGTTTCGCGATGGCCTCGACCACGTGTGGGTGGCAATGTCCCACATGGGGAACATTGTTATAGACATCGAGATATTCGCGACCATCGGCATCGGTAACCCACACGCCTTTTCCGCTCACAAGATGGACAGGTCGTTCGTAGAACAACGGGGCATTGCGGCCTAGCACATGGTAGCGGCGCTCGAGCAGCGCTTCATCGGAAGACATTTACGATCCTTTCACTGGACGCCGAAACACGATGGCGGCGGGCGGGTAATGCAAATCCAGCAAGGCCACTGTATTGCGACGCAATGGCGAAACCGCCCTAGCGTGTGACCAGCAGCGCTCCAAAAAAGTATAGCGGCCCCGCTCAGGGCAACCGCAAATACGCCTTAGCAGCAGCGTCGAAGACGTGCCGCCCGTAAGCGGGATATTATCGCTCCAATGCACACCGGCCTCCCGAGCTATCGTCACGCACAACCATATAACAATTTGTACTCCAGTCCAATTAAAACTGGCATATTCAACTAAATTGCAATATTTTGCCGTCGATGGATATTTTTTAGCAAACCCAATTCCACTGCAAGGAGACGCAAATGAGCGAGGCCGTTGTATCTGAAAAGCCAGTAGTCATAGTGACCGGTGGCGGTAGCGGTATCGGAGCAGCAGCGGCGCGCAGGCTGTCTCGCGATTGGCAGGTCGTGATTTGCGGACGTCGCCGAGAGCCGCTGGATATCGTGGCAGCCGAAACGGGCGCAGCCGTCTTTACGACCGATGTTGGCGATCCCACAGCGTCGATTCTATTGGTCAAACAAGTCATTGAGCGGTTCGGTCGACTGGATGGCCTTGTGCTTAACGCGGGCATCCTCATCAATGCGACCTTCAGCGAAATGAGCCTGGACTCCTGGAACCAGCAAATAGGGATTAACCTCACCGGCCCCTTCGTCATGACGCAAGCGGCGTTGCCTCATCTTCTCGCAAGCAAGGGTGCAGTCGTTGCGATTACTTCGGTTGGTAGCGTCCAGACCGGGCCTGGTCTTGCGGCCTATTCGGCCTCTAAGGCTGGGCTTCAGCTGATGACGCAGGCACTCGCATATGAGCATGCCCGCGACGGCCTTCGAGCAAACATTGTTGCACCGGGCTGGATCCGCACCGAAATGGGTGATGAGGAGATGGAGACGATGCATATCGCCGACGATCTTGAAGGCGCCTATGCAAAGGTCAGCGAGCATGTACCGGCGCGACGTGCCGGCAGTTCCGCCGAGGCTGCCGAGGCCATTGCCTGGCTACTCTCCCCCGCCTCGTCTTTCGTTAATGGTGCGGTGCTGGCCGTAGATGGCGGATCGCTCATTGCGAACGTTGGCATGACCTATTTTGACAAGCTCGTGGAGAACGACGGCTGAGAGCCGGATCTTGCAAACGAAAAAGGGGCGGCCAATGGCCGCCCCTTTTTTTCCTAGTCCGCCTTTTAAAGACGCCGCGTGATGCTTGCGCCGAACCAGCGTGGTCGAGCGTAGGTCTGCTGCGTGAAACCGAACGGACCCGACAGGTCGAGATTATACAGCCTATACTCTTTGTTGGTCAGGTTCGACACAAAGCCTGCCAGTTCCCACTTGCGATCGTCAAAGGCATAGCTCACCCGCGCATTGCCGACGACGCGGCCTGGTTGGCGATCGACGGGCGCGTTGAAGGTCGAGAAATATTGCGCGCTATCATATTTCCAGTCCGTCTGAAGCGCTAAGGTGCCATCGCCTACGGATGCCTCGTAACGGATCAGTCCGCCGACGCTAAGCTTGGGTGCCTGCGGCATGCGAGTGTCGGCGACGCGGCCCGACGGTAGCGACACGCCCTTCACCTTGCTGTCGAGATAAGTAGCGAAGGCGGACAGGTACAGACCGTCAACTGGACGCGTGTTGAACTCAAGCTCCAGCCCCTTGATCGTGGCATCCTTGTTCCGAACGGCCAAGGCAATCCCAATCAATTCAAAAGCCTGGTAATCCTGATAGTCATAATAGAACGCTGCAAGATTAAGGTGCGTTGTGCGCCCCAAGGTCAGCTTCACACCGCCTTCATAATCGGTCAGCACCTCTTCCTTGAAAGGAATAGTGCTAAGATCGACCGGGTTGAAGGCCGGGGTACCAAAGCCACCGCCCTTGATACCGCGATTAACGCTTGCGTAGATCAGCGTGTCGTCATTCGGGGTAAAGTTGATACCGACCTTGCCCGAATAGTCATTGAAGCTCTGCCGTGCCATCTTGCCAACGCTTGCGCGATTGAAGGTGAAATCGACGACGCCATTTTCCATGTGGGTAAAATCGAGTGTCTTGCGGTCGGCTGAATAGCGCAGCCCGCCGACGAGGGTGAACTGGTCACTGACCGAATATTCAAGCTGACCGAATGCCGCAAGTGAAGTCGTCTTGAGTCGGCCACCATAGACCTCGTCCAACCCGATCGCGGAAAGGTCAGTATTGTAGTCGTTGTCACTGATGATTTTGATCGCATAGCCACCGACCACCCAGTTCAATCTGTCGCTATTCCCGGAGAGCCGAAGCTCCTGCGAATATTGATCAAGGTTCTGTGCGGTAAAGTAACGGAAAATGGACTGCGGCGACATGTCCCCATCTTCTCCGTAGAGCTTTTTCAAATATTGATAGTCGCTGATCGACGTGAGCGTGACGCCTCCCAAATCCTGCTCATAGCGAAGCGTCCCGCTCCAAAACGTACGACTGAAGCTGTTGGGGCCGTCGAACGCGACCCGATAGGGGTCCGATCCTGCCTGAGCGTATCCGAACATGTCGCAACCGTTGCAAGTACCAAACGGATTATCGTTCGGGCCGACATATTCGCCAAGACCGTCGGCATTCGCGACGGCGCTACGGTGGCTGTACAGACCGCCATTTCGTTCCTTGTCGTTACGCATGCCCTGAATCTTCAGGTTGAACGACCCTGTCTCTCCGACATCACCGGCAAGCTGGAAACGACCGGCGTAGAAGCGGGAATTTCCGATGTCCTTGCCTGTGCTATTCTTGATATAGCCGTCGCGATGCTCCGTCGTGAAAGACAAGCGAGCGCGCAAGCCATCGCTGATAGGACCACTGATCGCGCCCTCCGTTGCGATCTGCCCATAGCTGCCGCCGGTGACCGTCAGGAAGCCTGAAAGCGCACGGGTTGGCTTTGCCGAGACGATCTGAACAAGTCCGCCCGTAGCGTTGCGACCGAACAATGTACCTTGTGGACCGCGCAACATTTCAACACGCTCAAGATCGAATGTCTGCCCGGCAATAGCGCCAAGCGCACTGACATAGACTTCGTCGTTATAGAAGGCGATCGGTGCCTCCTGAGTATCGGCAAAATCATTTTGCGAGACGCCACGGATGTTGAACACTGTGAGCGTTGGGCTGTAGGCGAGGATCTGCAGGCTCGGCAGCTTTGCAGCAATCGCAGATATGTCCTGACGACCGAGGTCGGCCAAGCCATCGCGACCCAATGCACTGATCGCAAGGCTGACTTTTTGGATGTTCTGCTCGCGTTTCTGCGCGGTCACGACCAGATCGCCCAAGCCATCTGACGAGGCATTTGTTGCGGCGCCCCCCTGCGAAACGGCGTCCTGCGCGGCTGCAATCGTCGGCATTCCGGCAAGCATTGTCGCCCCGAAAAGCACGCTGCGGATAATTCCCTTAACCTGAACCATATCCATTTCCCCCTTATTTTTAACGTGATCCCTCGAAGCAGTTTCTTCGATGGGGCAATTGTCAACGCATGTAGAGACCGCCATTGATGTCGATGGTCGCACCTGTGATGAAGCCTGCATCTCTTGCACAGAGCCGCGTCACCATCGATCCTACGAAAGCAGGGTCGCCGAGGGTGCCAACAGGTACGTTCGCCTTGAACTGCTCCATTCTGTCAGGCGAGATGGTCTCATGGACCATTGGTGTGTCGAGCGGCCCCGGCGCGATGGCGTTGGCCGTGACGCCAAATGGCGCCAGATCGCGAGCGAACACTTTGGTTAGCGTAATGATACCGCCTTTCGAAGCGGCATAGTGTGCGCCCGTTGCCGTTCCACCATTTTGCCCGGCCAGAGAAGCGAGATTGACCATGCGGCCATAGCCCCGCGCTTTGAAGAGGCGGCCAAAGACTTGGCTGCCAATGAACGTTCCCCGAAGATTGACTGCGATTACTGCGTCGAACTCTTCGGGGGTAATGTCCAACACCGGTTTTGCCGCCGTGGCTGCCGCATTATTGACGAGGGCTTCGACCGAACCCCAACGCGCAAGCAAGGCGTCGCGCGCAGCGGCGAAGGCCGATTCCTGCCTTACATCGAGAGGCAAACCAATGGCCGAATCGCCACTTGGGTCAATTGCCTCGGCCGCTCTTCTCGCACCAGCCTCGTCGATATCGCCGATCGCCACACGAAAGCCGGCCGCGTGAAGCGCATGCGCGATGGCAAGCCCCACCCCGCTCGCGCCGCCCGTTACCAGTGCGACGTCGGCACTCATTCGGGAATCACCAACTCACGCCCAATGCGGGCCTCCACGCGAATGTAGCGCCACAAGCGGTGCTCGCCGATCTCTATCGTGCGGAACAGATTGCAGGCGGCAACGACGGTATCACGATCAGGTACGTCGGCGAGAATGTAGAAAGTCCAGGGCCAGCCATTAGGCGAGGTACCGACCATCGTCTGATCGTCATCAATGGTGCCGAGAATCTCGACACCAGGCAGATCGCGAATACCTTTGAGCATCTCTCCTGTGGCGGCCCAGACTTTTCCGATCTCGCCACTCGGCAAATCAAAGAAATTCTGAAGGACCGCACCGCAGAACAATACGCGTAGCTTTGGCTTTTGCGACATAGCTTGAAAATCCTCTTATGTAATCAGGGGAAACCTGGAGGCGATTCCATACCGAGCAGGACGCGCCCAGCGTTCTGCCAGGTACCGTCCGCCAGGAAAGCATGCTGCGGCACGACCATCGCATCCTGCATGTGGCGTGCAATCATATGGTCATGGACAATACCAGTGGTGCCGCTCAGGCGGTATACCGCAAGTGCGACATCAGCTCCGGTGCGCGCGGCGTTAGTCGACGCCAGGCGCAGCAACGCACGCTGCCGCGCAGTGAGTTCGTCCCCCGCCAGTAAAGTGGTATAAGCTTCTTCTGTGATTTCGTAAAAGAAAGCACGGGCTGAACGAAGAAGCGCCTCTGCCTTGGCAATATCGGTCTGAAAATAGGGGCGCTCAGCAAAGTTCGCAGCACCCGTTATAGATCCCCGCGCGCCCGCCATATCGCTTAGCACGTCGATCGCACCGCGAGCGGTGCCGAGCGCCACCACGGCCAGCACTTGCGCCGCAAGAGCCATCGTCGGATATTGACAAAGGGGTTCGTCGAGGCTGGATTTACCACCGCGAATGAAGGTCCAATCCCTGGACACGACCACGCGATCGACCACCATGTCGTGGCTGCCGGTTCCTTTCATCCCGATCACATCCCAATTTGGTTCGATCTGCACTTTCGAAGCAGGCATGACCGCAATCAGAGGCAGGCCGCCACTGGCATCGCCTTCAACCTTAATGCCGACGCCTATAATGTCGGCACCGGTGGAACCGCTGCCCCAAGACCAGCGACCGGAAACCTCTAAACCACCTTCAACGACGGCCGCCTTTTGCGGCGGAAAAATGCCGCCTGCAAAGACGACATCAGGTCCGTCAGCATAGATTTGCTGGAGTGTCGCAACTGGAAGCGCCGACAGATAGACGGCGGAAAAGCCGAAGCTGGCGACCCAGCCAGCCGAGCCATCGACTTCAGACAAACGTTCCACCATGCGCAGGAAGGCCATGGGCGACAATTCGTCACCGCCCAATCGCTTGGTCACCAAGGCGCGGTAAAAACCTGCCTCACGCATCAACTGGACGACTTCAGCGCTAATTTGTTGGTCACGCGAAAATTGAGTGCGGTTCTTGCGAACGGCATCCAAGAGCCGTTCGAACGACTGGGCTTTTACTGCCTCTGCCGACATCTCTGCCTGAGATGTAATTATCATTTTAGTCTCCCGAAAGCGCATTTGCATGCCTCGGCTCTAATGCCGCTCTTCCCCGCCCACATTCATCCCCATAACTTGAATAGTCAACTATTATTTTCGACACGAGCATATGTACACGGCTGCTTTAACGACACTATTGGGTCACTGCGCACCAAGCGCGATATACAAACCTCGCCTGCAATCGCGGCCGTAGCCTGCGCTAAATGGCAGCCATCGATCCATCGACCATCAGACTTGGCCTTCGGCTGACATTCTCCCGGGCGCCATTTCCAGGCAGCTCTGTTCGCAATGCCGCTGCTTTAGACGCAAGCGCCATTTGCCTGAGGCCGACATGCCGCCCGACCGCCAGAGCCGCTCCCCCAAGCGGAAGTACGTCGACGAGAATTCCCTAAAACTGATGGCCCGCCATGTCTTCGCCGGTCCAGGAAGGCTAACGTCCTATGCAGCGAACGTTCGCGCCAGACCTTCAACCCATTCGATCTGAAAAGCGGTCGTTTGCGGCCCAGGCTGCTGCGCCTGGAAGATTGCCAAGGTAGGGTCGACGACGTCACTCGTTTCTCCGCTGAGAGCTTCAACAATGGCCAAACCAAGAAATGGCACGCTTGCTTCTGAATAACCGCCTTCATGCACAACAACGAGCCGCCCGCCGCATAGCTGATCCGCGGCGTCCACCATTCGCTGTGTCATTACGCGGAATGTTTCGCTGTGAACCAACATCCTCGCCATAGGATCTGCAGCACCCGCATCTAGCCCGCTTGCAATGACGATCAGGTCAGGTTGAAAGCGCTCCAAGGCGGGTAGCACGATGCGATCGATTGAAGCGATATAAGCGGCATCACCCGCGCCAGGGGGAAGCGAAATATTGATGTTCGCGCCCTCGCCCGCACCTTCACCACGATCAGCAATGCCGCTGTAGCCCGGTGGGAAGCAGTTCTCCTGATGGATAGAAATGGTAAGCGTATCATCGCGATCATAGTAAATCGACTGGGTGCCATTGCCATGATGAACGTCCCAATCAACTATGGCGACACGCCCCAAATCAAAATCGGCCCGAGCCGCTTCAACCGCGATCGGAATATTAGCCAGCACGCAAAATCCCATGGAGCGGTCCGCGAGGCAATGATGACCGGCGGGACGACAAAGCGCATAGGCGCGGGAGACCTTCCCACTCATCACATCTGCCACGGCCGCCTTAGCAAGACCTGCGGAAATGCAAGCAATATCAAATCCCCCAGCGCTGAACGGCGCGAAATCGCCTATATCGCCCCCGCCCTCAGCGCTGACCTTCTTGAACTCATCAATATAGCGCTGGGTATGAACGCGGACGAGATCGGAGTTATCGACGGGGCTCCCCTTATCGACTGAGAGACGATCCAGAACCCCTGAAGTTTTCAAGAGAGATAGTAGCCGCCGCTTGGCGTCAGGCGTGTCAGCGCCAGCGACACCGCTTGGTGGCTGCACATAGCCCCCAACGGGCAAAAACAAGGCTTGCAGACCCACTGAGTGCCAGAAGGTCCACTCATCGGTATAGAAGCCGGTTTTCGTCATCACGATAATTCCTAAGTCATGCGTTTTTCAGCATTCTTTCGATCCCGGCATGCCGTGTCGCGACACAGAGTGCCTAATTTGCCGCTCCCCGTGCCATGATACTGTGCAAGCAGCGCCGGGACTATTTCCTTTCCTGCCGAATAGGCGAAATGCGAAATGCGAAATTCAGGTCGCTGTTGGTTGTCATGTGCCAAGAAGGCAATCCACTACATATATCTGTAATCAGCAGCGGGTTCGGTGAGATCCTTGACCGGGGCTCAGGCTGGTGGCGCAAATTATCGAATCTTTGACGCGAGACGCAATTGTAAGAGTCACCCCCGATAATGGTAATGCACCGACTGGCAACGGTTCTGTCACGGTAGTTGATGTCGGAAATCGACGCTCTGCCTGTTCGGGCCGCAGTGTGAAGGGGGCGCGGTCCACTGCGACGCGTCGGCAATAGCAGAAGGAAAATCCATGAGCGCTTCGACCAAAATCGATTTCATTTATTTGTCCGAGCCCGACATGATCAAGGCTGGCGTCACGGACATGCCTGCTTGCGTTGATACCATGGAAGAGATGTTTGGCCTCCTTTACCACGGCGACTATCGCATGGCCGGAGCGAACAGCGACTCCCATGGCGCGATGGTGACCTTCCCGGAAAGTTCGCCCTTTCCAGACATGCCGAAACCCACAGCCGATCGCCGGTTCATGGCGATGCCCGCCTATCTTGGCGGCCGCTTCCGCACCGCGGGAATGAAATGGTATGGTTCCAATATCGCGAACCGTGAAAAGGGGCTGCCGCGGTCGATTCTTACATTCATCCTCAACGACGCAGACACCTCGGCACCTTTGGCCTTCATGTCCGCGAACCTGCTGTCGGCATACCGTACGGGTGCCATACCTGGGGTCGGGGCACGCCATCTTGCTCGCAAGGATTCAAAAGTCGTCGGACTTGTGGGACCCGGCGTCATGGGAAAGACAACGCTGATGGCACTCATGGCCGTCTGCCCCCAAATAGATACGATCAAAATCAAGGCTCGCGGCAAAGCAAGCCTCGATAGTTTTCTGTCCTGGCTAGGCGAAACCTTTCCTCAGATCGTAAATGTCGAAGTAGTGGATACGGTGGAGGCCGTCGTTCGCGGCGCAGACATTGTCACCTATTGCAACTCGGGCGAGACCGGTGATCCATCCAAATATCCAATAGTAAAGCGCGAGTGGGTGAAGCCCGGCGCCTTCCTGGTCATGCCCGCGAGCTGCCAGATGGACGAAGCTATGGAACATGGCGACATTAGAAAGGTCGTGGACAACACCGGTCTATACGAATGCTGGTTCGAGGAACTGCCCAAGCCTGCGCACGTCCACGTCCCGCTAATTGGCGTACGCTTCCTAGATATGATCGCCGAAGGTAAAATGACCAAGGAGCAGCTTGAGGATCTCGGAAAAATTGTCGCTGGCGAAGCGCCTGGTCGAAAGAACGATGATGAAATCATCATCATGTCGGTCGGCGGCATGCCGGTCGAAGATGTTGCATGGGGTACGGTCATCTACCGAAATGCGATCGAGCGGGGGATCGGTGTGCCCCTGAACCTGTGGGACGTCCCGGTCCTGCGCTGACCTCATGACAAATCGGCCTCACTCTTCGAGACCGGTTTGATCCATCACGCCTTTGCGGAGAACGTATGACTAAGCTCATCAAGATCAAAACCGGCAACAAGTTCGAGGAAATGGGAAGCTATTCACGGCTTGTTGCGGTCGGCGATTGGATTTTCGTATCGAATACAGCGGGCCGCAATCCGGAAACTCAGGAAATCGCTGAGGATGTGACTGAGCAAACCCACCAGGTGTTTGCTAATGTCGAACGCGCCCTTGCGGCCGTTGGCGCTACTCTGGCGGATGTCGTGGTCTCACGTGTATTTATACAGGAGCCGTCCGACACCGTGGCCGTTATGACAGTCGTGGGTGAGAAGTTTCGCGGCATCGATCCGGCAAGTACGGTGACCTGCCCTCCGCTCGGCTCTACCATCTACAAAGTGGAAATCGAGATGACGGCCTTCCGCGGAGCCGGACAGGCAGAAACGGAGCGGCGTACCCAGGCTCTCTAATTAACTCAATCGGATCGCCCTTTCCCGCCAATTTAGGAACACCGTCGTGGCTCCAAACATCGCACCCGTCCAGACAAGCCAGCAGCATCCCAAAAGTACGACCGTGGTGATCATTGGCGGTGGGATCGTCGGGCTGATGGCCGCTCTCAGCCTAAGCGAGCGGGGCATCCCTGTTGTACTGCTCGAAAAAGGAAAGCTTGCGGGCGAGCAATCCTCTCGAAATCTGGGGTGGGTGCGCAAGACAAGTCGTGCGGCAGCCGATGTTCCGATGGCGACGGCTTCAGATCGGCTTTGGGCGAACCTTTCCCAGCGCCTCGGCGCTGACCTTGGCTATAGCCAGACCGGGATAATGTTTCTGGCGGCGTCCGAGAACGAAATGGCCGCCCATGCGGCATGGAAGAAATCGGTCGACCATCTCGCGCTCGATACGCAGCTGTTGAGCAATCGCGAAATTGACAGTCTTGCGCCAGGCGGTCGAGGCAATTGGGCGGGCGCTATTTACACTCCGTCTGACGGGCGAGCAGAACCGTCTCTTGCCGCCAGTGCCATAGCGGCAGGCGCGATACGCAATGGCGCAATTATCGTCGAGAACTGCGCGGTTCGCACACTTTCGCTGTCTGGCGGAAAAGTAAGCGGCGTCGTCACAGAGTTTGGAGAGATCCGGTGCGATCAAGTCCTGCTGGCAGGAGGGATGTGGTCGCGCCGTTTCTTGAGCAAGCACAAGGTGAACCTGCCGACATTGCCGCTCGTATTATCTGTGATGCGCACGGCGCCGATGGACGGCCCAACAGAGATCGCGACCGGCGGTCCCGATTTCTCTTTCCGCAAGCGCCTGGACGGCGGCTTTACGATTTCTCAGCGTGGCGCAGTCAAAGCGCCCCTCACTCTCGACCACCTTTTACTCGGCACCCGGTTTTTGCCAGCCCTTAAGCATCAGCGCCATTTGCTCCGCATATCGCTTGGTCGGGAATTCTTCTCCGACCTGCTGTTGCGCCGGGGATGGTCGGGCAGCCAGACATCCCCCTTTGAGCGTGTGCGGACGATGGACCCGCCGGTGGATGCAGGAATAAACGCAGAAGCAATGCGAAACATCAGCGCAGCCTGGCCAATATTCGAGCAGGCAGAGATAATCGAGACTTGGGCAGGCATGATGGATGTTACCCCCGATTCCTTGCCCGTCGTCGGACCGGTGTCGCAAGTTCCCGGCCTCATGCTCGCTACGGGCTTTTCTGGACACGGCTTTGGCACCGCTCCTGCAGCAGGGCAACTCGCAGCCGATCTGTTGACGGGCGACAGCCCCATAATAGATCCGTATCCCTATCGGCTGGAACGCTTTGAGGGCTGATTGCGGCAGACCCTCAGCGGCGTTTTGCGCGAACGGCACTGGGTGGAACGCCTTGCCATCCGCGATGCGCCCGCCAAAATGTAGTGCCATCAGCATAGCCCAAAGCAGCGGCAAGATTCCCAAGATGCGGCACACCAGCACGTAGGTGCAGGTCTGCCACCTGTTTGCGGTGATCGCATAACAGTTGACGCAAGGATGTCCCTTCCTCGGCAAGCCGACGCTGCAGGCTGCGGGGGGCTATCGCAAGATCAAATGCAATTTCTTCTAAAGTAACAGACCGATGACCGAGCCGGGTCGCGATCAATGCCAACACCCGGCTTGTCCAGCTCACCCCTATTTCGGAAGGCATGATGTCGGCCAAATAGCCTTCCAGCGTCGCCATGAGATCAGCGTCTTCTTCGCGAAGGTCAGTACGCGCGTCGCTAAGGGCGAACGTGATCCCATTGCTCGCTGCGTCAAATCGTATCGGGCAGCCAAGAAGTCCTTCAAGTATTAGAGTATCGTCCTCGGATATTGGCCCATGCTCGAACTGAACCATCTGCGGCCGCCAGTGACGCAGAAATGCCGACCTTATGAACTGGATCAGGGAGGACATGGTGAATTCCGAATCCTGGCGCCGCGGCCAGATCGCCGGATCGCTCAATCGGTAGGTCCAGGTCACCTCACCGTCCCCCACCAGAAGGGCAGACTGAGTATCAGGCTGAAAGGTAGTGAAAAAGCGCGTCAGGCGCTCCAGCGCAGTTATAATCGAGCGAGATTTGGACATCACCATTCCAGCGGGCCCGAGTGCAACGGGACGCATGGCCAAGCCAAGTCGAGCGCCTAACGATGGATCAGCAAGTTCATTGGCCATTTCCTCGAACATCGCGACATATCGCGCGAGCGGTACCTTGACCCCAGGATTGGAAAGAGCGTCCGGCTCGAGACCATGTTGTCGCAGAACAGCCGCGGAATCACCGCCGCGAAGCGAAAACTCGCTTGCCACAGCGACAACCACTGAACCTCGAAGTCCTGCACCCACAATAACGATAAGCCCCCCTGCCCGTGCGATCGGCGCATAAGTAATGCCGTTGCATCAATGGCGTAAACTATCGAATCTATGACACCTTTTGCAATGGTTTTTCTGTTTTGACTCGATGATAGTGACGGAAGGTTTCAAGTGCTCAATTTTAGAGCGCATTAAATGGGGGGCGGGTATCGCTGAGGTGCGAGCATTTTCTGCGCATGTCATCAGCGCGGCCTTGCTAGAAATGCGCCTCTGCGGGGCAGCGTGCATGGCACCGACTCTACAAGCTTCACCGCCTTGGATAGAGATATTCTTCGGATGTCTGGGTTCCACCTCTGGCGAAACCCTAACGTCCTCTAACTGTAAACTTGCTCTTTTTTGATAACAAGGCGGCGCAAAAACTCCTCGTAAGATCCCCGGAAACGATGGACAAATATGCGCTTCACAGCCTGCTAGGACAATTGCATGGACCTGAGACGCAAGACTATCGGCTGGAAAAAAATCGCGGGCCTCGGGGTCGGTTTGGTAGTGGCAGGACAGTTTGCCGGCTGGAACTATGGCTTATCGCGGGCCAGTTGGCCCGATATGATAGTCGCTACTTTTTTGATGGCGACCCTATGTTTTGCCCTGTCTTTGTGTGTCGCTGAACTAGCTACCGCGATTCCGAATGCCGGTGGGCTGTATACATATTGTGAGGAAAGTTTCGGACCGGCAGCCGGTTACGGTGTCGGCGTGGCAATATTTGTTGCACTTGCCGTGAGCACCGGCGCTGCTGCTGAGTTTATCTCAGCCTACAGCCAATTCGTCACGGGCTTCGGCGGGCCTGTTTTCAAGCTTATATTGTTCGCGATCATAATCGCCATCCACATGAAAGGTGTGGGTGAAGCACTCTTGGTGCTGCTTGTCGCCGGACTCATCGCGGTCTTATCGCTGCTGACCTTCGGACTTGTGATGCTGCCTCATTTCGAGCTTCAAAATGTCCTGCCCGATGGCAAATGGCAGATCGATGCCGGAGGCATATTTGCGTGTATTCCGTTTGCGATAATGATGTTCATCGCAGTCGAGCAAACCGCAACATCGGCCGAGGAAGCAACCAATGTCGAACGGGACATACCCCTCGGCATGTTCAGTGCAATTGGCGTTCTACTTTTGACAGCTATGTGTGTTTTGGTACTTGCGCCTGGCGCCGGTGGCGCGAGCAGGATCGGGGCAGCGGCAGACCCATTGCTCGAAGCAATGAGGGCACCGGCAGGCGGCGTAGCAATATGGCTCGCCCAAATTGTCGGAGCTGGCGCGCTCTTTGGGCTGATCGCCACGCTTTTTTCTTTAGTTTTCAGTGCATCCCGGCAGTTATTTGCGCTAGCTCGCGACGGCTTTCTCCCGGCGTTGCTATCATACCAAAACAAGTCGGGCACACCGATAGTCTCGCTTGGCACCATCGGACTTATCGGTTTCCCGCTGTCGTTCATTTCGCCGGACAAGATCATCGTGACGATGGTGACGCTTCTGACTGCATCCTATTGCGTCGTGCTCGCTGGATTCATTCGGCTGCGTCTCAATAGGCCGGAACTACATCGCCCCTTCAGGGCACCTGGCGGTGTGGTTACCGCTTTGATAGCACTTCTGTTGTCTGCACTTGTATTTGTCGCCTGCCTTTCAGCCAATCCAGACGCTTTAATCCCGATGGGAGCGGTGCTGCTGATCGCGACAGGCTGGTACATTGCGCGGAGAAGAATAATGCCGGTGAACGAGCCTGAGGGCAAAGCGCTCGACGCCACGCAAAACACATGAATGCGCCGAATGCCGCCGAAACTGCGCGGCATGGAAAGCAAGGAGTTTAAAACTATGACCCAAGCCTATCCCATCATCATCGACGGTAAGTCCGAAACCACCGCCGCTCATATCGATGTTATCAACCCAGCCAACGGACAAGTGTTCGCGCTGTGCCCGGCCGCGACGTCGGCCGATCTTGATCGCGCTGTCGATGCCGCGCGGCTGGCTTTCCCCCTTTGGGCGGGCAAGCCCGATGCTGAGCGTAAAGCAGCGGTCAATACGCTTGCCGACATCCTCGAAGCCAACATAAGCGAGCTTGCCGAGCTCATCACGCGCGAGCAAGGCAAGCCGATGGGCGGGTTAGGGTCACAATGGGAAGTCGGCGGAGCCGCTGCCTGGACCCGCTTTACCGCTGGGCTTGATCTACCGGTCGAGTATATTCAGGACGACGATAAGGGTCGGGTCGCAATGCATCGCAAGCCGATTGGAGTCGTTGCGTCCATTACACCGTGGAATTTCCCGGTGATGATCGCCATTTGGCACATAATGCCTGCACTGCGCGCTGGAAACACCGTTGTGCTCAAGCCTTCCCCCTACACGCCCATCGCAACGCTGCGCATGGTTGAGCTAATGCAGGAAGCACTTCCCCCTGGCGTGCTCAATGCAGTGGCAGGTCCTGATGAAATTGGTCAGGCGATATCGGCGCACCCCGGCATCGACAAGATCGTGTTCACCGGTTCGACGCGGACCGGGAAGCATGTCATGGCAAGCGCCGCCAACTCGCTTAAGCGGCTGACTCTTGAGCTGGGCGGCAACGATGCAGCCATCCTTCTACCCGATGTCACATTGGATGAGGCTACGATCGAGAAAATCTTTTGGGGTGCCTTCCTCAACAACGGACAGGTGTGCGCTGCCATCAAACGCCTCTATGTCCATGATTCCATTTATGACGAGCTATGCGACAAACTCGTTGCTTATGCTGCAGGCGTAAAGATTGGAGATGGCATGTCGGCCGATAGTCAGCTTGGCACCATCCAGAACAAAATGCAGTTCGAACGCGTAAAAAGCTTGGTGGAGACCGCCCGGAACAGCGGAGCGCGCATCCTGTGTGGCGGTGCGCCAATTGAAGGTGATGGCCTCTTCTATCCCATCACTTTGCTGGCGGATGTTCAGGAAGGTATGGCGATTGTCGACGAAGAGCAATTTGGCCCTGCCCTGCCGATAATCCGTTACACCGATATCGATGAGGCGATAGGCCGGGCCAATGACAACCCCAATGGTCTTGGCGGTTCCGTCTGGTCAAGCAGTCCCGACAAGGCGGTTGCCATCGCGAGCCAGCTTGAATGCGGCACCGTCTGGATTAATAGCCACGCAATGGTCCGTCCTGACGCACCATTTGGTGGCGTAAAGCAATCAGGCATCGGCGTTGAGTTCGGCACTCTGGGTCTAGCCGAGTTTACGACGGTGCAAGTAATCCACCAATAAAGTAAGCACCAACCCGTCACATCCTTCTGTTGGGCACCTTAGAATGAGGTGTCCAACATCTTTCGGCCTGAATTCATATTGAATAGGCTGCGCGACAAAGCAGGCCATATTGATAAAGATCGTCTGGCTTCAATGTAATCGTTGCGACGATGCCAGCCCCGCAAGCGCGGAATGAAGTCATAGCTGAAACTTAAAAATCCACATGATGAAATTCTGGAAAAGTTGAAAACAAGCCTGATCCGTATCTTCACCTAGTGACGGACCACCCCCTTCAAGGATTACAGGTGGTTAGATGGGGTGAAGCGGGGCAAAAGTCACCATACCGCGGGGGCCGACCATCACGGTCGGTGAATTGGCAGACAGGCGGGCTGATCGCGGATGTTGCCGCTTACGCAACAAGTGACCGTGGAGTCGCCGTTGTTTTGCGGAATGCACTAATCTTATAAGCTTCGGACAGAACATCTGGAGCTTCCATGTCCCAATTAGAGCTTTGGTCGCGGCGTCGTTTCGTGAAAGCCAGTACATTGGCGGTTCCGGTGATAGCGGGTCTCGCCGGTGCGGCCGGATTTGCAGCGCCCTTGGCAGGAAGCGCAGCGGCCGATCTGCAGAATCGGATCGCCGGAACTGTCGTCGTCAAGGATGACGAAAATTACGAGGTTTGGCGCCAGTCGATGATTTGGCAGCGCGCCAAGGCAGATCGCCGCCCCGACATGATCGTGCAGGCTGAGCGTATCGAGGATGTGCAGGAGGCTGTGCGGTTCGCTGCGACGGCGGGGATGAAAGTCACGACACGCTGCGGTGGCCATAGCATGGCGGCGTGCTTCCTGCGCGATCGGGGAATGCTCATCGACATCAGTCGCCTGGACGGGATCGCGGTGGACAAGGCGGCGAAGCTCGCTGTCGTCGGCCCGGGCGTTTTTTGCCGGGGCCTGGCCGAGCGGCTTGCCCAGGATGATCTCGCTTTTCCCGGCGCGCATTGCGGTACGGTTCCAATCAGCGGCTTCCTGCTAGGTGGCGGTGTTGGCATGAACACTAATGCCTGGTCGCAGGGTATGAGCGTGTTTGCCGTCAAGGCGGTCGACATCGTGATGGCGGACGGCCGCCTTCTACGCGCCAGCGAGAGCGAGAATGCCGATCTTTTCTGGGCAGTCCGCGGGGGCGGTCCCGGCCTGTTCGGTGTTGTCGTTCGCTTCCACCTGCAGTGCTTTGATGCGCCCAAGGTCATCTGGGGCGCAACTTACACGTTCGCCTTCGCGGAACTCGATGCAGTCACGCGATTAATGGATAAGCTCGTCCCGCAACTCGATAAGGATGTCGAGGTGCTGTATTCGGTCGCGGCCTTGCCGGGCGTCGCTGAAGATGCGCCAGTCGATCAGCGACAGCGCATCTATCTGGATGTCAACGCATTTGCCGCAAGCGAGGCGGAAGGACGGCGCAAGCTGGCACTGCTCCAGCGCGATCCGCTCATCGCTCGTGCTCTCGACAAGGTCGAGGACCGCGCCGGTAGCTTCGATCGCTATTATAGCGATAACGAAGCCGCATTCCCGCAGGCCTATTGGATGGGCGATAACATCTGGACTGATCGGCCGATGGAAGCGATCGCGGTCCTCAAGCGGCATATTCCTGATTGCCCCGCCCCCCGTGGCACGCCGGTGGTGCTCTATATGGGCACTAACAGCATGCCCGACGCGGCCTGTTCGCG
Organism: Sphingobium sp. BS19; assembly: GCF_027925545.1. Classification (NCBI taxonomy): domain Bacteria; kingdom Pseudomonadati; phylum Pseudomonadota; class Alphaproteobacteria; order Sphingomonadales; family Sphingobiaceae; genus Sphingobium; species Sphingobium sp. BS19. The sequence goes on along the minus strand of NZ_BSEF01000009.1, from coordinate 16,921 downwards.
GATCGGCCGCTTCTATGTGGCTTATTATCTGGAATGGGACGAGCCTGCGCAGGAAGCGCCCAGCCGTGCCTATTGCCTGAAGGTTTTCAAGGAGCTCAAGGCTGTTGCCAAGGGCAGCTACATAAATGAGATGGATCAGGAAGGGCGGCCTGAGGATATCCGGGACTGCTATTCTCCCAAGGCTTGGGCGCGACTTGAGAAACTGCGCAGGCAATGGGATCCCCAAGGTCAGTTCCACGGCTTTTACGGCCAGTCATGACTAAAGCCGTCATCGCCGGCACACCTATCTTGCATTTGGAAACCATATGAAAATGCCCTCGCCCAAAGTCGGCCTGCTCGCAGCTCTGTTGCTTTTTTCTGGTGTCGCCGGCGCAAAAGCGCTGACCCCAGAGAAGCCCGCCGACGATCCGGCAAGCGTAGTGCATCAGTTGTACGAAGCGTTCGAACATGGCGACATGGCGGCGCTGGAGCGGCTGATCGCAAAGGATGCGAGCTGGACCTATTACGGCCCCGCCAGCCAGCTACCTTTCGGCGGCACGCGGCACGGGCCTGCGGGCGTCGCCGATTTCTTTGCGAAGGTAGCCGAAACTCTCGATAACCCGGTGGCGACCCAACTCGAGTATGTCGTGACAGGCGATACCGTGGCGGTGCCAGGCACCGAAGAAAGCACCGTCCGTGCGACCGGCATTCGCTACAAGGCGGACTTGGTCCATGTCTTCAAGGTTCGTAATGGCAAGATTGTCAGCTTTGAGGAGTTTATCGATAGCGGCAAGGTGCTGCTGGCCTTTCAAGGCGACAAGAGCGTCGATGTCTCGGCAGGTGGCGATGCGATGGCGACCGCTACTCCGGGCTCACGACGTCTGGTCGACAAAAGCGTGGGCAAGGCGATATTCACCACATGTGCAGGGTGCCATGGCAATGACGCCAAGGGGCTCAATTACATGTATGCCCCAAACCTTACGGGACAGCATTCCGACTATCTCGCACGCCAGCTGACCAACTTCCGCGATGGCAAGCGTGGCAAGATGGACGATGCGCATGGGTTCCCGATGGTTGGCCGAGCGACCGCCATTCCCGGTGCCGATGGCGTAAAAGCGGTGGTCGCCTATGTTGCTGGCCTACCCAAGCTTGCTGCAGCCCCTGTTGCAAGCCGCGCGGTACCCGCTTCGATTGTTGATATCGTACCGACTTGCGCCACATGCCATGGCGCGGCTGGTGAGGGAAATTTCGAGATGCAGGCGCCAGCACTCAATCGGCTGGACCGCACTTATATCGCGCAACAACTGGTCAACTTCCGGACCGGTAAGCGCGGCTACCATGCTGATGACCCCCAAGGCGCGCTGATGGCTGCTTCCGTGCCGGAAAGTTTGGGATCGGACGCCATCGCTGCTCTCGCAAAACACTATGGCCGCGACTGAGCAAATTGGGGCGGGTGCTGACTGCGCTCCTAGAACACCGCGAATAACGACAAACCAGCCGCGTTATCGCGGCACTGATTCTGGAATGAAACAATGACGGGCACCAAGACAACTTCAACGCGGATCGATTTTCTCTATTTGTCCGAGGAAGACATGATCCGAGCCGGCGTGACTGACATGGCCGCCTGCGTGGACACGATGGAGGAAATGTTCGCGCTCCTCTATCACGGCGATTATCGGATGGCCGGACCGAGCAATAATTCGCATGGCTCAGTCGTCGTTTTTCCCGAGGATTCGCCTTTTCCCGACATGCCAAAGCCGACCCCAGACCGCCGGTTCATGGCGATGCCCGCCTATCTTGGCGGCCGTTTCAAGACCGCAGGCATGAAGTGGTACGGCTCAAACATCGCCAATCGGGAGAAGGGCCTGCCCCGCTCGATCCTGACCTTCGTGCTCAACGATGCCGATACGGGCGCGCCGCTGGCTTTCATGTCGGCTAATCTTCTCTCGGCCTATCGGACCGGCGCGGTGCCAGGCGTGGGTGCGCGCCACCTTGCCCGCAAAGATTCCAAGGTGGTCGGTATTCTGGGACCGGGCGTTATGGCGCGCACTTCGCTGGCGGCGTTCATGGCGGTGTGCCCGCTGATCGACACGGTGAAGGTGAAGGGGCGCGGCGTTGAGAGCCTCGCAGCGTTCCAAACTTGGATCGCCGAAACCTATCCGCAGATCACCACGATTCAGGTCGTCGATACGCTGGAGGAAGTTGTCCGCAACGCCGATATCGTCACCTTCTGCCAATCGGGAGCGATCGGAGATCCCTCGATCTATCCGGTCGTGAAGCGCGAATGGGTAAGCCCTGGCACCTTCCTGTCAATGCCATCGCTCACCAATATCGACGAGGGGATGGAAGCACCCGAAATCCGCAAGGTGCTCGATAATCCCGGTCTCTACGAGGCGTGGCATGAAGAGAACCCCAAGCCGGTGCATCGCAATGTGCCTGTCGTCGGCATCCGTTTCCTGGATCTGATCGATGAAGGTCGTATGACGCGCGACCAGATCGAGGATCTGGGCAAGATCGTCGCTGGCGAAGCGCCCGGACGCCGGAATGACGATGAAATCATCATCATGTCGGTCGGTGGCATGCCGGTCGAGGACGTGGCGTGGGGCACGGTGGTGTATCGCAATGCCATAGAGAATGGGATCGGCGTCAGCCTCAATCTCTGGGATCAGCCCGTTCTGCGGTAGTTCGTCGCCCCCCCCCTGCCCTTTTTTTAGGAAATCAACCATGACCGATATCGTCAAAGTCAAAACCGGTTCTCCCGCAGAGGAGCGCGGCGCCTATTCGCGGCTGATCGCCGTCGATAATCTCATCTTCGTGTCGAACACGGCGGGTCGCAATCCGCGCACCAAGCTCATCCCCGAGGATCCTGCCGAACAGACGTTGCAGGTTCTCTCCAATATCGATGCGGCCTTGGCTGCGGTCGGATCGTCGATTGAAGATGTCATCGCGGCCCGCGTGTTCGTCCAGTTTCCGCAGGATATCGACGCGGTGATGGAGGCCTATGCCGGCAAGATGCGGGGGATCAATCCCACCCTGACGCTGACGAGCCCTCCACTTGGCATGGCCGAATTCAAAGTGGAGATTGAAGTGACGGCCTATCGGGGCGCCACCCAAGCCAATGTCAAAGAGATCACGATCACCCTCTGACGGTAAACATAACGAACAAAGGTAGTTGCGGTGGCTCCAGCGATCACTCCGGTAAAGACTTCAGGCCGCCATCCCGAGGCGACGACGGTGGTGGTAATCGGCGGTGGCATCGTCGGCCTGATGACTGCGCTGACTCTTGCGGAGCGTGGCATTCCGGTGGTGGTCCTGGAGAAGGGCGGGATCGCGGGCGAGCAGTCGTCGCGCAATCTTGGCTGGATCCGCAAAATGGGACGCGAGGAGCATGATCTGCCGCTCGCCATGGCATCAGAGCGCTTATGGGCTGCGATGCCGGAACGGGTCGGAGCGGATGTGGGCTATCGGCAGGCGGGCATCATGTATCTGTGCCGATCCGATGCCGAGATGGCGGGCCATCGCGCCTGGCTGGATGCGATCAGTGGCGCCAGTCTTGATTCCCGGCTGCTGGGGCCAGCGGACATCGACCGGCTGGTGCCCGGCGGAACAGGCGGTTGGGCGGGAGGCATCTACACGCCTTCCGATGGACGCGCTGAGCCATTGCTGGCGTCCAGTGCGATTGCAACTTCCGCGATGGCGAAGGGTGCAGTCATCGTCGGGCAATGTGCGGTGCGCAGCCTCTCGATCACGGCGGGTCGGGTGACCGGCGTGGTCACTGAGCGTGGCGCAATCCGCTGCGAGCATGTCGTCCTGGCGGGCGGCATGTGGTCACGGCGCTTCCTTGCCAATCTCGGTGTCTCGTTGCCGACGCTGCCGCTGGTGGCTTCAGTCGTGCGCACCGCACCGATGGAGGGGCCGACCGATATCGCAGTGGGCGCGCCCGACTTCTCCTTCCGCAAGCGGATTGATGGCGGCTACACGATCACGCAGCGAGGCGCTTTTGTGGCGCCCCTGGTGCTCGACAGCCTGCTGCTCGGACGACGCTATCTCCCTATGTTGCGCGCGCAATGGAAGAATGTGCGGCTGTCGTTGGGCCGTGACCTTGTTGACGATCTTGCGATGCCGCGCCGCTGGGCGGCTGACGGTCCATCGCCGTTCGAGCATGTCCGCACGATCGACCCGCCAGTCAACGAAGGGCTCAATGCCGAGGCGATGCGCAATCTCGCTGCGGCGTGGCCGGTATTCCGCGACGCAGTGGTAGCGGAGAGTTGGGCGGGGATGATCGACGTCACGCCGGATTCGCTGCCGATCATTTCGCCGGTCGCCAAACTGGCTGGCCTGACACTTGCCACAGGCTTCTCGGGGCATGGATTTGGCACCGCGCCCGGCGCAGGGCAATTGGCGGCAGATATCGCGACGGGAGAGGTGCCACTCGTCGACCCCACGCCCTATCGTCTGGATCGCTTCGACTGATCGAGCTCAGTGCGCGGCGGGGACCATGTCCAACAGGCGCTGTATATCCGCCATGGCCTCTGCGCTGGCGGCATCGCGGCTTATCATCACGATGCGGCTCGACTGGTCCTCGCTTGACCAGCCGTCAAGAAGGCGGGGCGGGTGGAAGATATCCTGAACGGCATCGACGACCACGGGACGATTGGTATCGCTGACCGCCAACAGTCCCTTGATCCGCATCAGGCGGCCGCGATACCGGGGAACGAGTTCGTCGAAGGCCTGGGCGATCACCGGCCATGCAAGTCGCTCGTCGAACCGCCAGGACGCCGTTTGGACAAGACCTTGGTGATGATGATGGTCATGCCCGAGCGACGCGCTGCCTGACATCGGCGGCAGCCCGTGCAGGCGGAAGGGCGTGAGCAAGGTCTCGACTGTTGCGGCCTCGCTATTTGCAACCAAGAGTTTTGCGTGCGGTGCGCTGGCAGACAGCAGCGCGCATAGCTGGTCCAGACCATCGGGCGTCGCCAGATCGGCCTTGCTGACGAGCAGGACATCGGCATGCGCCACTTGGCTGACGGCTTCGGAGTAGGTCTCCAGCGTTTTCGCGCCCAGCACGCCATCGACCAGCGTAATGACAGCGCTCAGCACGAAGTTCTGCTGGATCCAGCCATCCGCGATCAGGCGGGTGAGGATCGGGGCCGGATCGGCGACGCCGGTGGTCTCGACGATCACGCGCGTGAAAGGCGGAATAGAGCCCTCCCGCCGGCGGAGATCGAGGTCACGCAGCGCAAGGCCAAGATCGTCATTCATCACGCAGCAGACGCAACCATTGGCCAGCAATTGCGGTGGTGGCGATCCTGCGCGCATGAGCAGATCCTGATCGATACCGATCTCGCCCACCTCATTGACCAAAAGCGCGCTGCCTGCATAGGACGGGTTGTCGAGCATTTGGCCGATCAACGTGGTCTTTCCGGCTCCCAGGAAGCCTGTAACCAGCATGATCGGGATGGGCGCACCATCAGCGGACATCGTGCAGGATGCGTCCTTCGAAGATAGTGGTCAACACGCGGGTTTCACTAATCTCGTCTACCGGAATAGCGAAAAGGTCGCGGTCGAGAATGATGAAGTCTGCAGACTTGCCGGGGGAGATCGATCCAGCCTTGTCCTCAGCGCCAACCGCGCGCGCGCCGGACAGAGTGAGCATCTCAATGCCTGTGGCCAGGTCAACGGACTCCGCACCATGCTGGAGCAATCCCTGCAATGCCGGGAACAGATTCGGCTCGGGCAGGAAGGTCCAGTCTGTGCCTACTGTGACGCGTGCGCCCATTCTGGCGAGTGTGCCGAACGGATAACCGCGCTCCCGGAAGGGGGCGAGTTCGGGCATGTCGCCGAACCAGATCGGCGGCGACATTTCTGCGGTTACGTTCAGCTCGGCAAACGAAGCGAGGTCATCTGGCTGGACGAAACAGCAATGGCTGATTTCCTGGATCGTTCCTTCATGGCTTGCGGCGCGCATGTCGCCCATCGCCTGAAGGACGAGCTGGACGGCGGCATCGCCGGTGCAATGAATCTTCGCGGTGATCCCCGCCTTGTCCCAAGCGATAAGCGCGGCTGCGAGGTCTTCGCGCGAATGGAGCAGCTTGCCGGGCTGTGGCTGCCCGGTCAGCGGATCGAGCTGGGCATCGGTGAAGTGCGGCCCAAGCGGTGAGCCATCCATGAAGACTTTCACGAAGTCAGTGCTCAACCGCTCGCTGGCGAAGCGCCGACGTTCCTCTATCAGCCGCTCCAGCGCTTCGGACGTGGCGTGGCCGAAATGCTCCTCGCGCCAGGGGATATGCGCGTAGACGCGCAGGGTTAGGCCTTGCTCCTGATCGATCTTCTGGAGCATTTCCAGCTCAGGGCGGCTCGCGGACGCTTCCTGAATGCCAGTGACGCCGAAACGGCTGGCAGTTTCCAGCGCCCAGCGCAGAGCGGCCTGATGAACGTCCGGCTCGGGGCTGGGCATTGCATTGAACAATTGCCATGTTGCGCGTTCGACCAACTCGCCGGTCGGTTCATTCGAACCAGCGCGGCGCACGATGCGACCGCCGAACGGATCGGGCGTGTCGGCCGTGATCCCGGCGAGTTCGAGTGCCTTGGAATTGGCGAGGCCATGGTGCAGGGAATAATCGTGCAAATAGACGGGGGTATCAGGGAATTTCTCGTCGAGATATTTTCGATCGACCTCGCCCGGGGCCGATAGGGTGGGGTTGAAGTCGCCCCCGATCACCCACCCGCTGAGCTTGCCACGCGAGCACGCGATGCAATCACAAAGCCTTTCGCCATAATCCCGCCCGAGCGCATCGGCAGGCAGGCGGCATTCATAACGATGCTTCAACCCGGCCAGCAGAATGTGGCCGTGCGCGTCATGGATGCCGGGCATGATCATTCGACCTGCCAAATCCACGACAGCGCAGTCACTGCCCGCCGCCGCCAGGATATCGACCGAGGTACCGATATCCGCGATCTTCCCATCCTGTACGAAGATCGCGTCCACCCACGGGCGGCTCGCATCAACAGTGTAGATGCGGCCGTTGACATAGGCGGTGGGGCGAGCGGGCTGGTTCATGACTGCTGTCCTCGTCGACGGATATTACCAGCGATAGCGCAAGGCGGCGCCATAGGTGCGCGGCATTGCATAACGGACCTGGATGATGCCGAGCGACGCGAAGGATGGGCCTCCATAAGTGGTGTTCAGTCGGTTGCCGATATTATCGACAAAGCCGCGCAACTGCCAATGGTCGGAGGCTTCGAAGGTCACAGATGCGTTGTGCTTGAAAAAGCCCTCCAACTGCGTGCCCGTATCTCCGAAGTTACCGGAGAAACGTGACGAGCGGGCCTCGAAATTCCAGTCAAATGCCAAGCTTCGATCGTTCGGCAGCTCGATCGTGTAGGTCGCTCCGCCGCTGCCGCTCCACTTGGGAGCGAATGCCATCGGACGATCCGCAACGACGTTGGTGCCGGTTGGCGTGATCTTCGCTACATCCTTGATGTTAGTGTGTAGATAGGCAGCCGCGACATAGAGGCGCAGCTCCGGCGTCACAGCGGCTTCGATGTCGGTTTCCACGCCATAGGCATTGGCGTCCTGATTGTTAATCAGCCCGGCCAGGCCGACATAGTTGAAGGCCTGAAAGTCCTTGTAGTCATAGTAGAAGGCGGATGTATTGATGCGCAGCTTGCGGTCGAACAAGGTCGACTTCTGACCGATCTCATAGGAGATCAACGTTTCGTCCCCATAAGGGATCTGGGTAAGCGAAAGGCCGGTCGGATAGAAGCCGTTGTTAAAGCCACCTGCTTTTGTGCCGCGCGAAATGCTGGCGTAGAACAGGTTGTTATTGTCCGGTTTATAGTCGAGCTCGATCTTTCCCGACCATAGCGTGGCCTTATACTTCAAGCGAAATGGCACTGGCGTGCCCGTGCCGCCATCTTCGATGAGGAAACAATCGCCAACCGCGCCACCGCCGCAGTCGCGCAAAGCCGCGTTGTCGGCATCGGCGAAGGTTTTGTTGTCACGCGTCACGCGGATGCCGCCGATGGCAGTGAACTGGCCAAAGTCCTGCTCAAGCTGGCCGAACACGGCGCCGGAATTCGTGCGCAGGCGCCAGTCGGCATTAAGGCTGATCGGGAAATATGTGCCGTTGTAGAGACCGGTCGCCGGGTCAACGGCTGTCGGTCCATCGAGCGGGAAGTTGAAGGTGGCGGTCGGTTGATCCTTGCCGACGGCATGCAGGCCATAAAGACCGGCAGTCCAGCGGGTCGCGCCACCGTCATGATAGAGCCGCAGTTCCTGCGTCACCTGCTCGCCCTGATAGGGGAAGTTGGCGACGACGAGCGGATTTGGCGTGCCATCGCTGTCCTCTTGCATGGTGCGCTTGTAGGACTGATAGCCGGTGATGCTGGTGAAGGTGGTGTTGCCGAATTTTTTCTCTGCCCGCAGCAGGCCTGAATAACCGGTGGAACGCAGGAATGCGGCATCGTTGACGTCGACAACATTCTTCTTTGCGGCGCCGGTGTTACGCTCCGCATAGCCAACAGCGTCAACGATCGAGGCGTCGGCGACGACCAATCCGTTGTTATCGACGAAGCCGGTCTTGCTTTCGTAATAAGCGTGCGTGGTCTTGGTCCGGCCATACTCGCCCTTGAGTAGGATATCCCAGCCATCGTTGCCTTCGTAGCGAAGCTGCAGACGGGCGGCGTCCGATCCAGCCTGGCCGCCGCGATCGAGAGCGGGGTTCAGGCTTCTCTGGAAGCCATCACTGTGACGCGACGTACCCGACACCCGCATCGACAGGGTATCGGTAAGCGGGGCAGTCGCCGCGGCCTCCAGCTTCAGATCATTGAAGCGGCCAAAGCTTGCCGACAAATAGCCTTCGGGCGTCTGGCTGGGCTTTTTGGTGATGTAATTGATCAGGCCGCCGGTCGAGTTGCGGCCAAAGAGCGTGCCCTGAGGCCCGCGCAAAACTTCCACGCGATCAAGATCGAACAACGCGAAGTCGACTGCGGGGACGGCAACGATGTAGAACTCGTCGACATAGGAAGTGACGGGCGCTTCATGGCCTTCACCGAAATCATTCAGGCCGATACCGCGGATGACGACGTTGGACGAGGTGCCCGGACCGTAGGGGGAATAGCTTTCCAAGCCAACGACCTTACCAGCAAGATCCGCGCTGCTCGCAATATTGCGGTTGGCGATCTGCTCAGGCGTCACGGCTGTGATCGCAATGCCAACCCGCTGGATGCTTTGATTACGCTTTTGCGCAGTAACTACGATCTCTTGCAGGCCGCCAGCGCTCTCATTGGCTACGGCGACATCGGAAGAACTCTCCGGCGTGGCCTGCGCGTAAGCCTGGCTCGCCAGGGAGGCCAGCAGGATCGAGGCGCCGGTTAGAAGGCTGCTCTTCAAACGTTGGGCGTGTGGCATAGGTATTTCCCCTTTTTTAATGTCGGATAGTTCGACGCTGCGTCTTATTTTCTTGAAATTTTGCTTAAGCAGCCCGGGATCACAATGGCCCCGCCGCTCGCTCATGTTGCGCGATCCGCAACGTTGATAAAATGCAGACTTACGCAGGCAGCCGGGAGCGAGCGAAGATGTGGATTATATCAGTCGGCGGTCGAGGCGAGCAGTTCCTCATCCAGCCGATTCATTTCACGCACAAGGGCATTTTGCAGCGCAAGGCCCGCGGGCGTCATGCGTCTTCCTATCCGGCTCACGAGATGAAGGCGAACATCTGACAGCTCATCGCTAAGGATCGGCCTTTCGACGATCCCTGGAATGGCGGCCATAGATTGCCCCAGGATGCGCGGCAGCATGGTAACACCCATTCCCTGGGCAACGCTGTCGAGGATAACTTGGATCGATGGAGATTGGAGAACGATATTTAGCGGCAGCCCGCCGTTGGTGAACACCGAGTGGATAATTTCCAGGAGGCGGGAGCCAGCATCGGGGAGCACCAGCCGCTCGCCAGAAATTTGCACGGGCCAGATCGCCTTCTCGCGGGCTAGCGGGTGCTTTTCAGACATGAACAGTGAGAAGGGCTGTCGACTGGTCCCGAGCAGTTTGAGCCGAACGTCCTCCCCCGTGTCGAACAACAACCCTAGTTGCGCTCCATCGTTTAGCAATAGCCGCTCGGCATCCTCTCCGTCAGCAGCCTTCATCTCGATGCTAATATCGGGATATTTGGAGGAAATCGCTGCGAAGGCCTTTAAGAAACGTACCGCCAGCAGGCCGTGCCCGATGACGATGCGAATTGTCGAGGTCCGCGTGCTCCGCAGTTCGGCAAGCCGGGCCAGCAGTTCCTGATGCTCGATGACGCGGCGTTCGTAATACTCGATCAGCATTTGACCCGCCTCGGTCAGTTGAACCTTGTATGAAGCCTTCTCGACCAAATCTATGCTGAGTGCACGCTCGAGCAGCTTAATCTGTCGGCTGATGGACGAGGCCGCCACGCCCAGATAGTCGGCCGCTGCACGCATAGATCCGTGGCGCGCAGAAAGAGACAGATATTGGAGCCGGTGATCCTGAACGCTGATTTCGTAGCTGCGGCGGCTGATACCTGGCATTACTGTCCCACCACTCCTTGGGGCTTGCGGCCTTTGGCCAGCCGCCGCCGGTCGGCTCTGGGGAGCACGTCAAGTTCGCTCAGCATCAGGTCTGGCTCGGCGAAGAAGAAATCGCGGGATACGAACCAGTCGCCATCCCGTTCTTCCCAGATCATCAGCACCCGGTGGATTTCGATAGAGCCTGCTAGCAGGACATTGTGGTTGGTTATGTTGCCAAAGGCCACCTTGCCAATAATAGTGACGGGCTCTGCTTCGATTGAGATCGAGCTGCATGCCTCACGCGCGTCTAAGAAGATCTGAGTTATCGCTTCATGGCCGACCTGGGCAGGCATGTCGCGGCCTTCCATGACCGCGTCGGGAAGGTAGAACTCGCGAACCATCGTTGCGATCTGGCGCGCGCGGAAGCGGGTTTCAAACTGCTGGCATTTTTCGATAAGCCGCTGTTCCACATTTTCCGCTTCCGTCATGAGCCGCGGCTTTGCGCAAAAGGATACATTTTATTCATCCGTTCAGGCAGTCTGCTACGGTGGCGGTATCGATGAATTCTTCGAAGCGCGTCATCAATCCACCCTGTACCTGATAGACATGGGTCCACTGCAACCGATACTCCCGACCAGTGGCAAGCGACATACTGTGCTCAATGCCTCGCCCATACACCTGATCGCCAATACCGATTAGTGACAACGGCGCCATTTCCTTAATCTGAATACTTCTTTCGGCCCGGTCAAAAAAGTCCTTCACGCCAGCATGGCCAATAAATGTGCCGGCAAAGGGGATCTTCTCCTCGGGGCCATAATAGGTCCATTCGATGTCAGGCGACAGTGTCGCGAAGGCTGCATCAATGTCTCCGGCGTTGAAGGCGTCGAAGAAGCATCTGACGACGTCGGCGCTGTCCTGGCCATTGCTCATTTGGGCATTCACTCCTCGCGGTGGGCGCATCATCGCTTGATATGATGCCCGACCTGTCACGGCGTCAATGCCGAGGCGTTGGACTGATGTTGCGTCGCCAGCAACATATTCACAGCAGATCGGGATTGAGCTTGTTGTGACAAACCGCGATGCAGGGACCCCGCCCGGTTCGCCTGACGGGCTTTCTCATCTTGATCCGCGTGCTGGAGCATCGCAATTTGAACGACCAAATCAACGCTTCGCCCAATCCCGCCGCTGATAAGCTTTCGCAGGGTGTTTTGGGCAGCGTAGACATCACATTCATGGTTCTGGCCGTCGCGGCGCCCATGGCGATCGTCGTTGCCACAATGCCGATCGCCTTTGCGTTAGGCAATGCGACAGGCGTTGCTGGCACATATGTGCTTTCCGGGTTGGCGATCACTTTTTTCGCTATCGGTTATGTCCGCCTGCTGCCGTTCATCCGCAATGCCGGAGCCTTTTACGCGATCATTTCGCAAACGTTCGGCAGAGTGGCGGGCCTCGCCGGATCCTACGTCGCGTTGGTTTCCTATGTGGCGCTGTGTTGCGCGACGCTTGGCGCCTTGTCCTATTTCATCACTAACCTGCTTCAATCGCTGGGGTTGGACTTCGTGCATTGGGGTGTGAGTGCGCTAGCAGTGATCGCGATCCTGGGGCTGCTATCCTATTTCCGCATCGACTTTACGGCCAAGCTACTAGCAATCGCGCTGGGCGCGGAGGTCATCGCCATTCTGGTGCTCGATGTCGCTATCCTCATGGCCGATGGTTTCGGCGCGCCGGGAAAGATTTTCGCGCCATCGGTCGTGCTGGGGCCGGGCCTCGGCATTAGCGCGATCTATGCCTTCAATTCGGTGATCGGATTTGAGGCGACGGCGATATATCAGGAAGAGGCGCGCAACCCCAAAGTCAGCATACCGCGTGCGACTTATGCAGCGATCGCCGTGATTTGCGTGTTCTACGTCTTCACCGCTTATGCCTTCATCGTCGCAAGCGCTCCCGATGTGCGGGCCGCTGCCGCCCAGGATCCGGGACACTTCGTCTTCGGGCTGGCACGCCGCTATATAGGGCCTCAGGGCGAGGCAATTTTGTCGATACTGGTTATCAGCAGCGCTTTCGCCGCAGTGCTGGGGCTGTTCAACAATAGCGCCCGCTATGTCTTCGCGCTTGCCCGGGATGGCGCGCTGCCAGCCGGGCTTGCCCGCACACGCAGCGTGAACGGCGCGCCTTTCAATGCCGGCTTTCCGGTCATTGTCGTGCTCGCCGTGGTGATCTCGCTCTTCGCGCTGATGGGTCTCGATCCGCTATTGTCGCTGACCACCGCGCTCACCGGCTTCGGCTCGGTCGGCCTCATGGCGTTGCTGACAATCACTGCCTTTGCGATCCCGGTGTTTTTGAAAAAGCGCACAGGCAGCTTTGGACTGGTGTCGATCTTTCCGTTCGCGGGTGGAGCAATGCTGCTGGCAGGGACAATCCTGTCGGTAGCCAACTACCCCCTGCTGACCGGCACAGATTCCCCCGTCATCAATCAACTACCCGCCCTGCTCGTTGCGATCGCGGCTGCGGGAATGGTGCAAGCGCTTATCCTGCGTCGCCGCCATCCCGCGATCTTCGCGCGCATCGGATTGAGCCAGGTCGCAGGCTAATTTCAGATTTTTCAGGAGATGTTCCCATGACGACCGGCAACGATCTTTCGCAGCTGACAACCAAGGCTGCCGCCTTCATCGCTGGCAAGAAGGGCCTGTTCATCGGCGGAGAGTGGCGGGCCGCGGAGGGGGATGAGACGCTGCCGGTCATCGATCCCAGCAGTGGACGCGAGGTTGGCCGCATCGCGCAGGCAAGCGCGGCTGATGTCGATGCGGCCGTTGTAGCGGCGCGTCGCGCACTGGAAAATCCGGCCTGGGCGCGGATGCGAGCGCATCAGCGCGAGGAGATCATGCTTCGCCTGGCCGAGTTGATCCGCGCCGAGGGGCCATCGCTGGCGCAGATCGAGACGGTGAACAGCGGCAAGCTGATCGCCAACACGCGCCTGTTCGATGTCGATCTGTCCGTCCATACCTTGCGCTACATGGCGGGCTGGGCGACCAAGCTCCATGGCGAGACAATGGATCTTGCCGTTCCCTATCTGCCGGACATGCGCTTTAACGGCTTCACCCGGCGGTTTCCGGTTGGTGTGGTCGCCGCGATCATGCCGTGGAACGTACCGCTGTGCCAGGCTGTGTGGAAGCTGGCACCGGTGCTCGCGACCGGCTGCACCATTGTCCTCAAGCCCTCCGAACTGACCTCGCTCACCGCATTGCGGCTTGCTGAGTTGTGCGACGAAGCGGGCGTTCCACCGGGCGTCGTCAACGTTATTACTGGTACCGGCGAAGTGACAGGCAAGGCGCTGGTCGAGCATCCTGGTATCGACAAGATCAATTTCACCGGGTCCACCCGCGTTGGGCAGACTATAGCGGAGCACGCAGCTCGCAACTTCAAGCATTATAATCTCGAATTGGGTGGAAAATCCCCGCTGATCATCGCCGAGGATGCCGATCTGGAGAAGGCGATTCCCGGCGCGGCTTGGGCGATCTACGGCAATTCAGGACAAAACTGCTGCGCCGGTTCACGTGCATTGATCCACGAAAAGCATTTCGAAAAGGTCGTGGCAGGCGTGGCAGAGATTGCTGCGTCGATCCGCCTCGGCCCCGGTCTGGACAAGGCATCCATGATGGGACCGCTAGTAAGCATGACGCACCGGACGCGGGTCGCCGATCATGTCGACCGTGCGAGGAGCGCAGGGGCGCAGGTCATCGGCGGCGAGATTGTCGAGGGCGATGGCAGCTATTTCACCCCCGCAATCATTACCGGCCTTGATCACGGACATCCGACGGTACAGCAGGAAATCTTCGGTCCCGTCCTATGCGCCTTCCCATTCAAGGATGACGAGGAGGCATTGCGCTTGGCCAATGGCACGGTCTTTGGTCTTGGCGCGAGCATTTGGACAGAAGGCCTTACGACTGCCAATCGTTATTTCGAGCGACTGAAGGCTGGGACAGTCTGGATCAACACCCACAATATTCTGGACCTTTCTCTACCATTTGGCGGGGTCAAGCAGTCGGGCGTGGGCTTCGAACTGGGGCGCGAGGGCATCCTCTCACACACGGTGCTGCGCGCTGGCGTGATGCGGTCGGACGACTAATTTGGAATAGCGGACTATCGGAAACTAAGAACTGAAACGACTTCTGAACCGCCGACAGAACCAGAACCGAATTTACGCGGCTCCCATATACGGGGCGTCCCTTCGTTACACGCGAGGGGCTGAAGCGAGCGGGCGCATGGCGCCCCCGCACAGCAATACAGGAGATGCCTATCGGCTCTGCTGTGGGGGGAGGCCAGCAATTTGCCTGATGGTTCCCATCGTCCGACGCTGCACGCGCGCGAGCATGGCGTCGTCCGGTCGTGCGCTATGATAATATACGATCAAGCCGTCGATGAGTGCGAGTATCTGGAGAGACATGTCTTGCACGTCCTCTTCTGGCGCATCGGGCCAGACCTCCCGGACAACCTGTGCAAAGCCTTCGCAATTGCGCTGATAAATGTCGCGTAACATCGTACTGGCCGTCTCATTATGCGCAATCATTGGCCAAAGCTCGATGAAGAAGTTCGTCATTTCGCGGTTGGTTATGTCTTGAACGAGGAAATGCACGACACCTTCAAAACGTGCAAGCCCCTGACCTTCCATCCCGACCAGCAAGGTCTCGTAGATCTCACTATAATGGTAGGCAGTCTGTTCGAGCATGGCGCTTACCAGATCTTCGCGCGTGGGGAAGAAATGCTGGAGATGGCCTTGGCTGATCCCAATTGCCCGCGCGACCTTACGCATACTGAAGGCCGCATAGCCATCTTCAATGAATAAACGCCGTGCCGCCTCCAGAGCCAAAGCCCTGTTATCCGCCTTCTGCGCTACCGTCGGTTTCCGCATCTTCTCGTCCACAATACTTCATCCATAAGAGATAATATGATCTTCGCTATTGATATTGACTAGGTCGGTCAACCGACCTAGTCTTTGTTGGTCGGTGCTGACGATCACAGATTGCAGCCCGGTCAATACGCAGGTCGAACAGTGAATATTATTGACCTCTGGCTCCTAGGGGGAGAGCACCTATGCACGCTAAATTCGCAGCAATAATCCTGATGTCACCCTGTCTTGTTCAACCCGCCCTCGCACAAAATGAGCAGGCGGCCGGCATTGATAAGGACATTGTCGTCACCGCTCAGAGACGCAACGAAGCTCTTCAGGATGTTCCGATCGCCATCACCGCACTGTCCGGCGATGCAGTCCAGAAACTGGGCTATAAGACAAGCGCCGAAATTGCCGCACAAGTACCTAACCTGACCATCAAGCAATCCTTTGCCAACAGCGTGCCGCAGATATTCCTGCGCGGCGTCGGCGTAAACGACCCCAATGCAAATGCGAACGGTGCAGTCGGCATCTATGTGGACGATGTCAATCTCGTCTCACCTTCGGCGCTAACCTTCTCGCTGTTCGACACGGACCGCGTAGAGGTATTACGCGGGCCTCAGGGCACGCTCTATGGTCGCAACACCACTGGCGGCGCGATCAACTTCATTTCCCGCAAGCCCGGTGACAAAGCCGAAGGCTATGCCACAGTCCATTACGGACGGTTCAATGAGAAACAGATAGAAGCGGCGGTGACCGCTCCCCTGGCCGACGGAGTTTCCATGCGCCTGTCCGGCGTGGGTGAGGACGCAAACGGATTCCACTACAATCGCGTCACTGGCAATCATCTGGGCAACGTCGGCCGCTTCGCTCTGCGCGGCCTGCTGAAGATCGACCCCTCCTCAACCCTGAGCATTCTCTTCAACGTCCACGGCGGTCGCGTCAAAAATAGCAGCACGCCGTTTGAAGTGGCAGGGACGCTCGATCCTGTTTCGGGGGCGGGTGGCTGCGACTATCGCACCAGCTCATGCGTCAATCTGTTCGGCTACCGTGATGGCGACAACGATCCTTATAGCCATGATCTGGACAATGAGGGACGTACAAAGCTGTGGAATATCGGTGGGTCCATGCATGTCGATGCGGATTTCGGCGCCGTCGCGCTGACATCCATCACCGCCTACGAAAAAACGATCCGCCACCATCGCGAAGATGCCGATGGCGCACCGCAGAACATGCTCAACACGCAGTTCTTCGACGATAACCGGCAATTCTCGCAAGAGCTGCGCCTGTCGTCGACAGGCGACGATAGCTTGCGCTGGATGCTGGGTCTCTTTTACTCGCACGAAGACACCAAGATCCACAACCGCTACGACTTTTTCCGCGGTTATCGCGACCTAGGGTCAGGACCTGTTAAATTGCTTGCGCATTGGGTGATGGGTTGATTCAATAGCAGCGTTAGGAGGCGCTGCCGATGGATGTTCCGTTTCTGCTGAGTGAGGCGCAGATGCGCCGGATCGAGCCGTA